>JBGCDC010000273.1:0-8339 GCA_045105055.1 Phycisphaeraceae bacterium
CTCTTCCGATCTCACGAAACAATGAAGACGAGCAGCTCCCCCGCAACGTCATCCCCCACCCCACCGGCCTCACCCACCACCCCGATCACGATGCCTTCATCGGCAACACCGACGACGGCGATGGCACGATCTACAGCCTCCACTTCCTAGGCCTCACCGAGTCTGGCAGCCTCGATGATTGGATCACGAACAAGGTCATCGATGACCTCGCCACCAACGGCACCCGCCCCGAGTTCGTCCGCTACAACGGCCAGTGGGTGATCGCAACCGCAGACAACAGCGACCAAGGCAGTCAGCTCCGACTTTACGACCCTGCTAAGCTCAAGAAGGCAAGCAAGACCTCGGATGAGGACGTGCTCATCGCGGCGTTTGATTGCGGCCCGTTTGTTCAATCCTTGCACTGGATCGATGAGACTAGCACACTCGTTATGACACAAAACCAAGCAACTGGGCTTGGCTACCGCCTCACCCTACTCGACCTGAATCCCATACCCACTGACCAGCCTGGCACAGTTGTTCAGCCGTCGCCAATCGGAAATCTCCCGCCTAGTCTTAAGCGAACCCTCGACCTCAACCAACCCGCCGATCAACTCACCGGGTTCGCCGTCGTCGCCCCCGGCTGGGCAGTCATGACCAGCGCCTCAAAAGAGAACAACGTCACGATCATCCGCTGGCCGATCGAAACAGAGTAAGTCACTAAAAAATAGCCGCGATGCTACGCATCGCAGGAAAAGCATGAACGATAGATCAAGATTCTCCGGCGATGCGTAGCATCGCGGCTATGACCGATCGTTGAACACAACGCACGAGACCTACCTGTGAGCAATCACAAAGTAAAACCCACGACCAACACATGGACCCCCGCCGACAGCGCCGCGCTCTACCGCGTCGCCGACTGGGGCCAGGGCTTGTTCCATATCAACGATCAAGGCAACCTTGCCGTTTGCCCGACCGGTCCTGATGGCCCGCAGATCGATCTCAAGCAACTCACCGACGATCTCGAACGCCGCGATCTCTCCGCCCCGCTACTCATCCGCTTTACCGACATCCTAAAACACCGCCTTGACGCGATCGCTGGGGCGTTTGCCAAAGCCATCGACGACCACGACTACCAAGGCAGCTACCAAGCCGTCTACCCGATCAAGGTCAACCAGCAACGCCATGTCGTCGAAGAGATGCTCGAGCACGGCAGCGCCCACCGCTTTGGCCTCGAAGCAGGCAGCAAGCCCGAGCTCCTCGCGGTCATGGCCATGGTCGAAGACCCTGACACGCCGATCATCTGCAACGGCTTCAAGGACGCGAGCTTTATCGAAGCGGTCATCCTCGCGACGAAACTCGGCAAAAACATCATCCCCGTCATCGAAAAGTTCTCCGAACTCCAAGTCATCATCGACCAAGCCAAGCTACACGGCGTCCGCCCGAAGTTCGGCGTCCGCGTCAAACTCGCCTCGCGCGGCACAGGCCGATGGGAGCATTCCGCAGGTGAACGCAGCAAGTTCGGTCTGTTCGTCAGCGAGATCCTGGACCTTGTCGAACGCCTCCGCGACGAAGACATGCTCGACTGTCTGACGCTTTTACACTGCCACGTCGGCAGCCAACTCAACGATATCCGCAAGATCAAACCAATGGTCACCGAGCTCGGCCGAGTCTACGCGGAACTGCGCAAACTTGGCGTCGGCCTCGACACCGTCGATGTCGGTGGCGGGCTCGCGGTGGACTACGACGGCAGCGCGTCGGCCCGTGATTCGTCGATGAACTACTCACTCCAAGAATACGCCAACGACATCGTGTTTCACCTGTACAACGTTTGCGATGCGACGGACACACCGCATCCAAGAATCATCACCGAGTCAGGCCGAGCGATGGCGGCGCACCACAGCCTGCTGATTTTTGATGTGCTCGGCTGGTCTGGCTTTGATCGCTTCGAGCTGCCTCAGTCCTTTAGCAACGAAGCACTTGATGCGATGCCTCAGCCGGTACGCACGCTGGCGGAGTCTTACATCGGCCTAAACGATCAAAACTACAGCGAGTATTACCACGATGCGCAAGTCGCTCGTGATCAGGCGCTTTCGCTGTTTAATCTCGGCTACTGTTCGCTAGAACATCGCGGGCTGGCCGAGCGACTGTTCTTTTCGATTGGCTCAAAAGTACTTGGTTTCGTACGCGAGCTTGACGACATTCCCGACGAGTTCGCCTCGCTACAAGTAATGCTGTCAGACATCTATTTTTGCAACTGCTCGATTTTCCAATCGCTGCCGGACCACTGGGCGATCGGCCAGACATTCCCCGTGCTGCCGATCCATCGCCACCATGAGCAGCCAAGCTGCCGAGGCATCCTCGCGGATATCACCTGCGATAGCGATGGCAAAATCGATCAGTTCATCCCGGCCGAAGGCGAAATCGAACACGCACGGACGCGCCCCCTGCACCAGCACACCGGCGCGAAGTATTACCTCGCCGCGTGCTTAGTCGGTGCGTACCAGGAAACCCTCGGCGACTTGCACAACCTCTTCGGCGATACCAACGCGATCCATGTCGCCATCGGCGAGAACGGCAACGCAGAGATCAGCGAAGTCGTCGAAGGCGATACCGTCCGCGAAGTACTCGGCTACGTGCAGTACGAACCAGACGACCTCCGCCGAAAATTCACTAAGTCCATCGAAGCAGCGTTACAAGCCAATCGACTCACACTCGACGAGGCCCGTACGCTTCGTAGGTTTTACGAACGCGGCCTGAACGAATCAACCTATCTGACATGATCCATATCGCGATCCTAAAGCCGGGCTACATCCATGCGATCCTCGAAGGACGCAAGACGATCGAATCGCGATTGACGAAGACCATGCAGGCACCGCACGAGAAGGTCTCGGAAGGCGAACGGTTGTTCCTCAAAGCCTCCGGTGGGCCTTTCATGGGCACCGCGATCGCTGGGCCTGTGAAAACCTTCAAAGACATGCAACCCAAGGACGTACGCCAGCTCCGAAAGCGTTTTAACAAACAAATCGCTGGCGACGATGCGTACTGGGAATTGAAAAAGGAAAGCCGGTTTGCGACGCTCATCGAACTGAAAGCGATCGAACCGATCACCGTTGGGCCGAAGTATAAAATCGCGTACATGAAGGCGTGGTACGTGCTGGATGAATCGCTGAGCCCGGTGCGCGACTGGACGATCACGCCTGGTGCGCTGCGGAATCATTATGCCTGTCTGCCGACGCCGGAGACGAGTTCGCTTAAGCCCGGCTCGCCGGTTTCACTCGAACTACTCGATGGCGTGACGGTCGAAACAGAGCTTGCTCGGAGCCGAATGTTGAGGTGGCGTGGATGGAAGAATGTCTATGGATCGGCTGGTGCGAGAGCGGGTGATATCTTGCGATTTGTCGCGGTGCAGCCGGGGCATTACACGGTGCGAGTGGTCCGCCGGTAAAATGGTTGCGTGCCTGATCTAAATCAATTTATTGATGAAACAACGCTGACGACACTGATCGAAGTCGCTACTCGAAGACCTTGGTCCCGATAGGATCGACGCAACCTCGGCCTGCTTCATCCGTGAAGACGAACGTGGCGAGGCCGCGTTCGTGAACCGTGAGCCAGGCACTATCGCGGGCTTATCCGCCATCAAAACTGTTTGCAAAGTCTACGGCGGGCGTGTCACCTACAACCTGCAACACAGCGATGGTGATCAAGCTGCCGCAGGTACAACACTCGCCACGATGACCGGGCCGATGCGCGACTTGCTTGCGATCGAACGTATTGCGTTGAACATTATGACGCACCTGTCAGGCGTCGCGACACTGACGGCGAAATATGTCGCGCTCTGCAAGGGAACCAAGGCGAATATCTACGACACGCGGAAGACCCTTCCAGGGCTACGCGGCTTACAGAAATACGCAGTCACCTGCGGCGGTGGCAAAACGCACCGCATGGGACTCTATGACGCGGTGCTGATCAAGGACAACCACCTCGCGGGGACGCCGCTGGACCAGCTTGCAGAGAAGCTCGCTGAATCGGCCGAACAAGCCCGCCGGCTAACGCCGGGTATCCAGTTTGTGATGGTCGAGGTGGATACGCTCGATCAGTTCAGCCAGGTGATCAAGGCCCCGATCGACATCGCCCTGCTCGACAACATGCCGCTTAGTACGCTGACCCAGGCCGTGGCGATGCGCAATCAACATTCACCAAGCATCAAGCTCGAAGCCAGCGGCGGCGTCAACCTTAGCACCGTCGGCCATATCGCCCAGACCGGCGTCGATCGCATCTCCGTCGGGGCACTCACGCACTCGGCACCATCGCTCGATATCGGGTTGGATATCGGATGAGCGTGCCCAGCGAACTCGAAGCATGGCAGGACCGACTCGAAGCAGCGATGCATCAAAAAGATGACGCTGCTTGTGTCGTCAGGATATATCAGCAAACGAGCAGCACGCAAGATGTCGCAAAATCATTTGCACCAAGCAAGGCTCTCATTATTGCAGACCAGCAGACCGCAGGCCGAGGTCGGCTTGGTCGTCAGTGGGTGTCGTCACCAGGCGCATCGATACTAATGAGCTTTGTTTGGCCTAGCTCCGACTCGACGCTCACACACGATCGGCTATCGATTTTGTCGGGTATCGCGGTCGCGCAGGTCGTACAGCAACTGCTTCCCTCCACAACCGTACGATTGAAATGGCCCAATGATGTGCTGGTCGAAGATCAAAAAATCGCGGGAATTCTGATCGAAAAAGTCGGCGAAGCCTTTGTCATCGGTATCGGCCTTAACGTGACACAAGGTTCTGCGGCTGACCCCGCGTTGGATCTGATCGCGACATACCTTGAGGCGCACGGTCCGCAGTGCGATCGGCTGGTTGTGATCGAGCGAATGATTACTGCGTTAAATCATGCTTTTAGAACGACAAGCCCCGAGGAGATGCTGTCGAGTTGGCGTGGTCTGGCATCACTTGGCCAAACACAAACCTTTGAGCACAACAATCAGCGCATCACTGGCGAAGTGCTTGATCTGGATCCAGACCACGGCCTTATCGTTCGACGTGATAGCGGTGAGATCGTCACTTTGCCCGCGGCAACGACGTCGGTAGTGAAGTGAAGATTTGATTGCGTTAACGATGAAGCGCCGCGACTTGTCGCGTGGTTGCGATGCAGATGTTGAACGCGGCAAGCCGCGGCGCTTCATCTGGAATCAATCGGTTGCCAGCTTCACGAGTACATCCAAGCCGCGCTCCAGCATCGCGTCGTCGCAGGCGTAGCTGAGGCGGAAGTGAGTGTCGCGTTGGCTAAAGACGTTGCCGGGGATGATGAGTAGGTTGTTGGCGATAGCGCGATCAACGAATTGGGTGGCGGTTAGGCCGAGGCTTGGCGGGACCTCTGGGAAGGCGTAGAACGCGCCGCCGGGCGTAGTTAGATTGTAGTGCGGGCTAAGGCGCTCGATGACGCGATCGCGTTTACGCTCGTAGGCGCTGACGTGCTGGGACATGTCGACGCCTAGCGCCAGCGCACCGGCGGCTTGCACCATCGAAGGGGCGCAGACGAAGGAGTACTGCTGGGGCTTGGTCATCTGTTCGATGACCGGGGCTGGGCCAGCGGCGTCTCCGAGTCGCCAGCCGGTCATGCCGTAGGTTTTGGAATAGCCGCGCAGCAGCAGAGCGTTGGGTGAATCGTGCAATGGCGAAGGGCACCATGTGCCGCCATCGACGCTGGTCTTCTCGTAGCAAAACTCGTCGTAGATCTCATCGCTAATGAGCAACACGCCCCGCTGCTCACAAAGTTCGACCAGGTCCTTGCAGACTTGTTGAGACGCGACAACGCCGGTCGGGTTGCTTGGCGTGTTAAACAGTACAAGCTTGGTGCGGTCGGTCAGTACGGGCTCAACGCGCTCAGCCGTCACCGCAAAATCGGGGTACGTGTCCACGTAAACCGGGGTCGCACCTGCGAGCGTGACGAGGTGCTTGTACATGACGAAGTACGGGTCGGGGATGACAACCTCGTCGCCCGGGCCGACGGTGGCGAGGAGCGAGAGGACGAGTGCACCGGAGACGCCGGAGGTGACGAGCAGGCCAGTGTCCGCGTCGAGTTGATCCGGTCCGCCCTTGCCGAGCGTTTTTGGAACCTCTTGAGCAAGTCGCTTCGTAATCGCGGCTCGCAATTCGGGGGTTCCCTGCGTTTGTGTGTATCGGTTGTGGCCTTGATTGATCGCCTCGCAAGCAGCGGCCTTGATCTCGTCGGGCACATCGAAGTCCGGCTGACCAATCGACAGGTTGATCGGATCATCGAGCTTTGCGGCGAGTTCAAAGACACGTCGGATTCCGGAGGCATCAATGCCGCGAGCGCGGTCAGAAATAAATCGGCTGGTGTTCATGGGAATGACGTCTAGGGTTTGAGTTCTGGTTTGAGCAATACGACCAAACATTTGCCGGCGTGGATGATAGCGAATAGGAAAACGCCGCCCCGTGTAGGACGGCGTTTATCAATTTTTGATTTCGTAAGGCTAGGCGAAAGCCTACGACCAAGAGGTCACGACTTACTCGGTCGCGTCGTCGTCGGCCTTCTTCTTCTTGGTCTTGCCGCCGGCGACGACCTTGCGGTTGCCGACTTTGCGTAGGCCAAGGGCGCTGCCATCTTCTTGGTCAAACTCGCCGAGGTCTTTGAGCTTGGCGATGCGTTCGGCACGGGTCAGGACGTTGCGGTGGCCGGCAAGGCCGCCTCCGATTTTTTTTTTTTTTTTAAGGCTCATAGTTCAATTCCTTTTGTCTGTCTTTGTCGTCTTAGGGCGTTGGTTTCGGCCCGTCGTTTCGGGTAAAAATCATGGTGGACAGGTCGGTGCCGCGTCCGCCGTTGTTCTGTTTCCACTGCCGGCCTAGGGACCGGAGCATCTGTTCGTAACGCTGCTGGTGCTCGCTGCCCATCTCGTCGGAGCGGTAACCCCGCTTGATGGCGTACGCGACCCAGAGCTCCTTATTATGAACCGGTACAAGCTGGATTGCAACTCCACGGGCCCCGAAGAACCGGGCCAGCCGTTCGCAGTCCTCTTTGGTCGAGGTGATCAGCTGCATGTAGTTCAGCCCGGGCTCCCGCCTTTCAACCTCTAGCGCCGTGTCGGGAACGTCGACCTTTGGGCCTTCGTAGTCGTCGTCGGGTGAGATGAAATAGCCCTCTGGCCCTAGCCGTTGGCCTAAACCGCCCTCGACGACCTCCGGCTGGGCCCCCGCCGCCCCGAGCATCGAACCCACCCAATACGCCACCACGATCACCAGCAGCAGCCCCACAACCGACAAAATCGCCACGCCACGGGGCACACGCAAAACCAGAGGCGACGCCGAGCCGACCCACCACGGTGCTCGGCCCGGCGGCCTCGGGATGCTATCTTTCTCTGTCACCACTGGCGTCTCTGCATCGACCTCGCCGACAGGCGCAGCGCTGCCCGATACGTTGCCTCGGCTTCGCATGATCTCGTAAGGCGGTGTTTGGTCGCGTTTGGCCATGAGTCTTCAATCTGCTATCGGCCTGACCCCCGGTCACCATGATAGCCATCAGCGTACCGGTTCAATCCACCAGCCTTCATCAGAGCATGAAGCGTGAGCGAGTGCCACGAGTTTTCTTGACTTTGTGGCACTCGCTGACGCTTCATGCTCTGCCAAAACAGATCACTCCCCCACACCAATCACGCTCGCCAGCGCATGGCCCTGCAGATGGCTCAAACTAATATGCAGTGCCGTGATCCCGCAGCGATGGGCCACCTCCGCCGCCTCGCCGTGCAGCGTCACCGTTGGCTTACCCGTCGCCTCACGCATCACCTCGACATCCGTCCACGCGATCCCGCCGGACCAGCCCGTGCCCAGCACCTTGAGCACCGCCTCCTTGGCCGCGAACCGTGCCGCGTACCGCTGGGTCCGCATCTTGCCCCCGCCATCGCAATACGCCCGCTCGCCAGCGGTAAACACGCGGTCGAGAAACCGCTGTTCATGCTCACCGAGCAGCCGCTCGATGCGGGGCGTGTCAACAAGATCAATGCCGTGGCCGAGGATGTGCATCGTGATAAGCTAGCGGAAGAGACGAGGGTTCACCATGTACTGTCGGGAATGTAATTACGATCTGCGGGGGAAAGAGAGGGGAGAATGTCCTGAATGTGGTCTGGCCTACAACATCGATGACCCAAAGTCTTATCTGAGCAAGCCCACAAGTGGCCGTCGAATCACAATATCAACAATACTTTTCGGCCTACCGATTAGTCTGATATTCCTAGCAATATCCTTAGAAATCCAGTATCGCGTATTCGGTTACTGGCTCGACGCAGCTCCGCATAGTTTCTGGCTTGAACCAGAACGCGGATCCGTAACAAGAGGCAGGGG
>JBGCDC010000274.1:0-10285 GCA_045105055.1 Phycisphaeraceae bacterium
GTCTTTGTAAAGCTGGTGAGAAATTAGCTCGGGGAGGGCTTGCTCGATCGTTTGGCCGACGAGTTCTTTTTCGGGTTTACCGATGAGCTGTTCGCCAGCTGGGTTCACGAGTTGGATCTGAAAGCCGGTGCATTGGCCTGCTTCATCGCGTTGGGTGTCTAGAACGCAGACGCCGCCGAGCGAGCTTTCGAGGATGCTGTTGAGCGTATTTTGAGATTGGCGAGCGTAGTCGAGTTCGATCTGTGCGCGGTGGCGTCGTTGCGTGTCGGTTCGGCTGTTTTCTGAGGCGCTACGCTGTGCGATACCGAGCAATCCGCAGCCACCCGCCGCGATCACCAAGAGGGCGCCGAGTTCAGGCACCGCGTTAAGCGCGTCGTACAGCTTGGGCAGGCTCACCTGGATCGATGGGTTAAATACGCCCCAAGACACTGCGGCGAGGAATAGGACGCCAGCCGAGACTAGCATCGCCATACCTAGCTTTCCGAAGCCAGCGAACTCGGCAACTGTCGGCGATTTTGATCCTTCTGTGAGTGCGAGGATGAGTGCTTCAAGTTCCTCGTGCTGCTGGGCGGTGAGGCTTTCAAAGCTCAGGCCATGGATATGTTCGGAGGCCGCGTGTTGGCGGTGCCAGAGCACGCGAGCACGCAGGCTAAGCTTTGAATCCCCCATACCTTTGAGCGTGACGGTCTGCTCGCCGGTCAGCGGCTTCTTGCTGAGCACGCGGATACCGCTGGCGGACAGATCCACGACCTGCCCTAGGTTGCAGTTCATGCCGCGCGGCCGAAATCGGCTGCGATCGCGTTTATCCGAAACATCAACTTTCACTTTCTGCCTCCAAGCAGACCCTGTACCCCGACTCACACTATGCTTATCGGCCTGCTGCACCGACGACTCAAGGCCAGGGCCACGAGAAAATCGTGCATAAAATGCTCTCCGAACCGCAACCAATTAAATTAAACGCTGAGGAATTACCCATGACCACTGCACTACGCCTAGCCTTCTGCCTCGCCCTGCTCTGCACCTTCACCGCGTGCAAGAGCGCCTACTACAGCACGATGGAGACCCTTGGCTACGAGAAGCGGGACATCCTCGTCGACCGCGTCGAAGAAGCCCGCGACGAGCAAGAACAGGCCAAAGTGCAGTTCACCTCGGCACTGGATCAGTTCAAAGCCGTCGTCGACTTCGAGGGCGACGACCTCGAAGCGATGTACAACGAACTAAACAACGGCTACAAGCGCTCTAGGCGATCAGCTGAAGGTGTCGGCGAGAAGATCGGCAGGGTCGAGTCGGTCGCCAAGGCGCTATTCGACGAGTGGGAGACGGAGCTCAACGCGTACAACAACGAAGAGCTTCGCGCGATCAGCGCACAAAGACTCAAAGACACCCGCAGCCGATACGAGCAGCTGGTCGGTGCGATGGAGCGAGCCGAGGCATCGATCCCGCCGGTACTCAGCGCGATGCAGGACCAAGTACTTTTCCTGAAGCACAACCTCAACGCCCAAGCGATCGCCTCGATCCAAGGCACCGCGGAAGGCATCCAACGCGACATCCAAGCGCTGATCAACGAGATGGAAAAATCCATCAGCGAAGCCAACGCCTTCATCAATCAGATGGGTGGGGAGTGAGTTGGTGTTGGGTTTTAGGTGTTGGGGATTGGGATGTAGTCTCTGGCAGGGGGACAGGCATTCCTGCCTGTCAGTCGGCGAAGCCGAACCGTCTTAGTCTCTGGTCTCATCATCGGTAACATAGGATCGATGAAACGCCCATTTGAAGTCACGCCGATCTGTATTCTTTTGATCGCGGCATCTGTCCTTGGTCTGTTTTCTTATGGAGACGAGCGAGGGTGGTTTTTCGATATTGCCACGATGTTCTCAATGCTTATCGTGATGCTTTTTGTAATTGGTTTCTGGTTCGGCGGCCGTTTGTCCCACTGTCTATTAGTATTCTTTGCGGTATATGCGATGCTTCGGCCAGTGTTGCTTGTTGTTATAGATCCGTCGTGGTTTGATACGGCTGTGATGGTGACAGAGGCTGTGTTGGCAGTGCCATTGTTGCTTTGGTTACTCACGAAAAGGATCGATACGTTTACAAAACAAGTAAGGGAGAAGGCGATGGCGAACGTTGAATAGCCATGATGCCACGTATCGCGGGTCGAGTACGAGAAGATTCACACGAATGTTTTATGATGCATAGTGTCACGGCTAAACGCATACAATCCCCGCTTGTCTGCTAACTCACCCCAACCTACGCCCGCCATTGCTAAGCCTCAGCGGTTTCATGGGTTTGATGCGCTGCGTGGTGGGGCGATGCTTTTGGGGATCGTGCTGCATGCTGCGATCACGCATATGGAAGCGCCGATGGAGGGCCTGCTCTGGCCCTTGACCGAGCAGCCAAAGCACATCAGCTTCGATGCGATGTTCTGGTGGATCCACGGTTGGCGTATCCCGTTGTTCTTTGTCATGGCCGGGTTTTTCGCGGCGATGCTCGCAAGACGGCGCGGGCCTAGCGGGTTTCTCAAGCACCGCGTCCTGCGCATCTTAATCCCCGTGGCGGTCGCGTCGGTGACGCTGTTGCCGTTGATGTATGTGCTCTGGTCGTGGGGTTGGCTCAGCGAGGGTCGGGTGCGATGGGAGGAGGTGTATCAGGTTGATTTTGATACAGCAGAGTTTGAAGATAGTTTCATGGGCCCGGCCCACCTTTGGTTTTTGAATTACCTCGTCGTGTTTTCGTTCGTGTACTGGGCGGTGTTGAAGCTACGCAAAAGTAAGCCGACGGACGACGAGCCAACGCTCGGCCCGAGACGTAAGTGGTGCTTCACCTCGGCGTTTCGGCCTTTGGTTTTTGCACTGCCGACGTTCGCGTTCCTTGTCTACGACCCCGGTTTTTATCTCGCGTACCACCACATCATCCCGCTTACTTTGGAGCAGTGGGGCTATGAGCTTTTGCAGCTTGTCTACCAAGGCTATTACTTCGCGGTTGGGATCTATTTGTTCCGATTGCACCGCGAGATGGATGCGATCAAGCGCTACGCGTGGCTCTACTTGGGGTTGGCACAGGTGGTGTTTATTGTTGGCGTGTTCATGCACGCGGGATGGAGCAATAACGAAAGCTTCGGGGGTGAGTATCAACAAGCCTTCGGCATCGGGCTAGCGCTGTGCGTCGCCCTCTTCTGCTGGCTCATGATCTGGGGCATGACGGGTATCGGCCTGACGATCCTTGCCAAGCCACGTGCGATCGTGCGTTGGCTCAGCGATTCGGCGTACTGGGTGTACTTGGTCCACCTGCCGATCGTTGTGGTGTTGATGATGTTGTTTAAAGACTGGCCTGTTGGGCCTTGGGTGAAATTTGTATTGATCGTTTCGGTCACTTCAGTGGTCACGCTGGTGAGCTATCAGTGGGGTGTTCGGCACACGCTAGTTGGGCGTTGGCTTAACGGCCCAAGGGCTCGGCCTGCTGAAGCGGAGAAGACTAAGCCTAGCGATCTCGGCTAAGCTATTCGGCTTGGTCGGGCCCGTCTGGCTGATCGATTCAATTCCGTAGACATGACAGAGGACTTGTAATGCATCGCTTGATGGTGATTGGTTTGGTTGTTGGTTTGTTAGTGGGGACGGGCTGTCGGACCGCGCCGATCGAGTACGCGCAGGCCGAGCCAGACAAACCCGGTACGACGTTTCTCATCCTTGGCCTGTGGAATTTCTTTTCCAAAGGTTTGGTCGATATCACTGACGATCTCAATGAAGACGGGCACTACGCACGCACGCTGTCGGGCTATGCCTGGCAGGACATTGGCGATCACATCATCGAGGCGGAGTCGAAGGGTGAGCTGCGTCGGCCGTTGATCCTCGGTGGCCACTCGCTGGGCGCTGACAAGTCGTTGAAGCTCGCAAGGAAGTTGGAGAAGGCGGGCATCGCGGTGGACTACGTGGTTCTGCTTGATGCGACGAATCCGCCGGACGTACCAAGCAACGTCAAGCGCTGCCACAACATTTATCTGTCGCACCCGGCGACGGACTGGTTCCCCGCGTTCCGTGGCATCCCCGTGCAGGCGGTGAACCCGGAGACCGAGCTGATCAACTTCAATGTACGGCTGGTAGAGACCGGGCCGTTGAGTGAGATCGATTTCAATCACTTCGATATTGAGAGCGATCCAGACATCCAAGCGTTCATGGTCGAGCTCATCCGTGCCCGCCTAAATGGCAAGCACGATACCGAGGCGATTTTCCCAGCGCAAGTTAATAAGGCGTCTAACTAAGCAAGTGATCGCGCAAACGCCATGATCAATTTTGTAAGCCCCAATCTTGCGTTCATCGGTGACAAGACCCTGGCCTGGGTCGATGGTCCTTTGGTGATCGTTGTGGGCTCGGTCTGGCTGTACTGGTTTCTCGTGGTGACGTTGTCGCTGGTCAAGCGATTCAAGACGGGAACGCGCGGCGCGATTCGGCCGAGGCTGCGAGCGGATCGTTGGCTGATGCGAGGCTGGGCGGTTGTGATCATTGTGTGGAATGCTTTTCCTGTGGTGGCGATTCGTAAGGACGAGCCGCCGTGGGGCCCGTTTGCGACGGCGCTCGAGATGCCGTTGCTCGCGGTGCGCTGGGGCTCAGCAGCGATGGTGCTCGGCTGCCTACTTGTGACTTGTTATTGCTGGTACCTCATGGGTAGGAACTGGTCGGTCGCGATCGTGAAAGACGACGAAGACCAGCAGCTCGTGACGACCGGGCTCTTCGGTGTGGCTCGCCACCCGATCTATGCACTCAGCGCACTGATGATCTTGGTCACGGCGGTGACCTGTGCGACCTACCCGATGGCGATTGCGGCGGCGATCCACATCGTCCTTCTGCGCATCAAAGCGAAGCGAGAAGAGCAAGCACTCATTGGCGTCTTCGGCGACCAGTACCGCGATTACATGAAACACACCGGCCGCTTTGTGCCCAAGCTGTTCCATCGCTCGTAACGCTCACCTAATTCTGTTCTCCATCACAAACCGCCTTTGGTCCGTCTCGCTATGATCGGGATGCTTGCGTTGCGAACTGATTTGAGACTTGAAAGCTGTTGGCGCAAAGCCGATGACCCAACTCGCTCACAACCCTATCCCTAGGCCAAGCCGCTCGCAGATCATCATGATCCTGCTGACTGCGGTTTTCTCTGTAGCGCTATATTTCTTGCTGCCGCCGAGTATTACGGAGCTGCAGCGACGGATGGCGTGCGTGTTTGTTGTTGCGGCGATGTTCTGGGCGTTTGAAATCTTGCCGTTGTACGCAACTTCGCTGCTGGTCATCGCGATGATGATTTTGTTCTTAGCGACTGATGGCGGGTTAGCGGAGGTGCTGCCCGGCGTAGCGTCTCTACCTGAAGGCACGTCGATATCGTCGAAGGTCTTTCTTGCGGCGTTCGGGTCCAACATCATCATCTTATTTATGGGCGGGTTCTTGTTATCCGCGGCGCTAACGAAGCATGAGATCGATCGTGCGATCGCGGCGAAGGTGCTTCGGCCTTTCACCACCAGCCCGATGATGCTGATGTATGGCGTATTGCTGATCAGTGCGTTCTTCTCGATGTGGATGAGTAACACGGCAACAGCGGCGATGATGATCGCGATCCTTCGGCCGATCCTCAAGCAGCTACCCAGCGACGACAAGTACCACCGCGGGCTGGTGTTGGCTGTTCCCTTTGGCGCGAACATCGGTGGGGTGGGCACGCCGATCGGTACACCCCCGAACGCGGTGGCGTACGCCGCGATCAATGCGGCGGAGCCCGGCGCGATCACGTTCTTGCAGTGGATGATGATGGGCATTCCACTGGTAGTCATCCTGCTCGCGCTGGTCGGGCAGTTGCTCTATTACACCCACAAGCCCGAGACGGCGTTGAAGCTGCCCAGTGTCGAAGGGCCGAGCAAGATCTCGTGGTACGGCAAGCTGACACTGTCGATCCTGCTCTGCACCGTCGTGCTCTGGTTGACGGGCGAGCTGCACGGCATCGGCGCGGGGACCGTTGCACTGCTCGCCGCAGTCGCGCTCACGGCACTCTCGGTGCTAGACAAGTACGACGTCGACTCAATCGACTGGAATATCCTCATCCTGATGTGGGGTGGTCTCGCGATGGGGGTCGGCATCGAGGTATCGGGCCTAAGCGACCTCTTCGCCAGCGCGGACCTTACCAGCTTGCCCGGCGGACTCTTGGGCCTGGCGGCGGTGGTTGTGTTCCTTTCGATACTACTCTCAACATTCATGAGTAATACCGCGACAGCGAACCTGCTAGTGCCGATCGTGCTGGCGTTGTCGTTGACGCTCACTGAAAGGACCGAACTCGCGGTGCTCTGTGCGTTGGGCTGTTCGTTCGCGATGGCCATGCCCGTCAGCACCCCACCCAACGCGATCGCATTTGCTACCGGCGAAGTCCGCGCGAGCTCACTGCTCAAGCTCGGCGGCTTGGTCTCGATCTTTAGCGGGATCGTTCTGATCGTTGGCTACCAACTCGTGCTACCACTGGTCTTAGGTTGAGGGATGATTCAAGCCTTCGGCGAGTCTGAGGACTTGTGTGCGGTGTGATCGGTTGGCATGCGGAAGCTGTCTAGATCAACGGACTTGAAGTAGTCGATTGTTTTAGTCAATCCTTCGTCGAGCGCGACCTTGGGTTCCCAGCCGAGCTTCTCCTTGGCAAGGCTGATGTTGGGCTTGCGCTGCAAGGGATCGTCGTTAGGTAAAGGCATGAAGGTGAGTTTGCTTTCACTGCCGGTGAGCGCAATAATTTTTTCCGCGAGTTGTTTGATGGTGAACTCGCCGGGGTTGCCGATGTTGACCGGGCCGACGAAATCAGGGTCGGCACTGTCGTCGTTATTCATCATGCCGATGATGACATCGACGAGGTCATCGCAGTAGCAGAAGGATCGTGTTTGCGAGCCGTCGCCGTAGATGGTGATGTCTTGGTTTTTGAGTGCTTGCACGATGAAGTTGGTGACGACGCGTCCGTCGTAGGGGTGCATGCGCGGGCCGTAGGTGTTGAAGATCCTGACCAGTCTGATGTCGACGTTGTTGGCTCGGTGGTAATCGAAGAAGAGTGTTTCAGCGGCGCGTTTGCCTTCGTCGTAGCAGGCGCGGACGCCGATGGGGTTGACGTTGCCGCGGTAGTGCTCGGGCTGGGGGTGGTATTCGGGCGTCGGGTCGCCGTAGACCTCGGAGGTGGAGGCTTGGAGGATACGTGCGCCGGTGCGTTTGGCTAGGCCGAGCATGTTGATCGCGCCCATGACGGAGACCTTCATGGTCTTGATGGGGTTGTACTGGTAGTGCACTGGCGAAGCGGGGCAGGCCATATTGGAGATCTGATCGACCTCAAGGCTAATGGGCTCGGTGACATCATGTCGAATGAACTCGAAGTTCGATCGCTTGAGCAGATGCTCGATGTTGTGCTTCTGGCTGGTGAACAGGTTGTCGAGGCAGATGACGTCGTGGCCCTGATCGACCATCCGTTCGCAGATGTTGCTGCCAAGGAACCCGGCTCCGCCGGTGATAAGAATTCTTTTTTGTTCGGGCATATTGATCGTCTAGCTTTGGGGGCTGAATCTGTTGTCGCTATTACTATGTCGGACATTGCGACGGCGGTCTGTATTAAGCCTCATTTTCGTCGGTTGGCCCGATCCATGAGAATGGGTTGTAGGCGACCTCCCAGAGATGGCCGTCGGGGTCGCTGAAGTATCCGCCGTAACCGCCCCATGGCGTGGGCTGTGCCTTCTTGACTAGCCCAGCACCCGCATGAATAGCTTGCTGCATGATTTTGTTGACCTCTTCCTCAGAGTGCACGTTGTGAGAGATCGTCACGCCACGGAAGCCGCTTCCCGTGGGATCGACCTCGGCATCTTCAGCTAGGGCTTCGCGCCCATATAGCCCGAGCCATGTGCCGTTGAGATTAAAGAATGCGATGCCTTCATCCTCACCTCGGCGCGGTAGGCCCAGACCCTTCTCGTAGAACTCAATCGATCGACGCAGGTCAGCGACGCCAAGCGTCAGCATGCTCATTCGTGGTTGCATGTGGTGGCCCTCAACGCAAGCTAACACGCGCTTGCTATGAAGTCAGTTCAATCGTCGCACCATCGCGGACATCGAAGCTGACCATTTGGCCGATGGAAAAATCGCTTGCACGCTGCGGGGCCATGGGGGTGATGATGATGCTGGGGCCGGCCTTGACGTAGACCTCGTTGAGTGAGACGTTGCCGCCGATGACTCGGCCTTGCACGCGTCGGGGTCGGCCTTGGACCGGCTCGATATATCGGCCGCCAGCTGGGACGACGTCCATACGGAGGGCTTGGGCTCGGATCAAGCCATCGATCTTATCGCCCGCCTTGGCCGATAAACCTTCGGCAGGGACAAGCCTGAGTCGGTAGTCCGTGCTCGGCACGCGAACTTGGACCCACTCAGCGTGGACCTCATCGACCACGCCACTTACGGCAGGCGGGGTTGTCGGGCTACTCGGGGCGGCGGCTTCGCTCATCACGTATCTCCAGTGGCTATTCGTACGCGGGACAGCATACCGCGCCTCGCTTGCCCCGCTGCGGATAGAATCCTCGCTCAGCGAAACCCATCGGAACCCTGCTTTGCCCGGCCCATCCATCAACAAGACCTACGCGACCCAGAAGCTCACCACGGCCTACCCGCACGTCGGTTTGTTCGAGGCCGCCACACGCGATCTCTGGATCACCAAGAAAAAGCTCGGCCAAGACCCCTCCCGATGCAGCCACGCCAAGCTCCTCTCCGCAGGCGGCGGCAACATGGCCAACGCAGAGAAAGACCGCTTCCTCTGCTTCTGGTTCCACCACCCCGACAGCGCCCCGACCCAGGCCCTCGGCTCCGTCGCCACCGCTACCATGGCCGTGCACGGCTACCCCATCGAATGGCACGAAGCACACCTGCTTGTCCGACTCGACCCGACGTGGGACATCGCCAACCAATGCCTGGTCAAATCAACCGACACCCGCAAAGTCGATCGCAACATTGATCAGCAATACGCCTGGGGCGAGTATGTCTTTAAGCAGTACCGCGAACTCAAAAACAACAAGCACCCGTTAAGTTGGCACCTCGTCGGCCCACGGGCGCAGGACTCGCTCTTCTACATCGAGCGCAGCGAATAGCCATCACCCTTGAAGGAAGCCCGGGCCACGCCAGCCCGACTGAATACGCCATGCATCAAGGCTCGTTGCGCTACAGCGAATCAGACCAGCAGTATGTCACTAGCTGCCTTGGTCGAACGCCGCAGGGCGTCGTCGGCGTTGCTGCGCGTCGGCCCACCGGCGAGCCCGCTGTGATCATCAACCTCCCGCTGTTGCCGCATGTCGAAACCTGGCAGCCCTTCCCCACGCTGTACTGGCTCGTCGACCCCAATCTCACTAAGGCTATTTCCGATATCGAACGCAAGGGCGGCGTCCGCAAAATTCAACAGATCATCGCCGACGACCCCGCACTCGAAGCCGAGCATCGCGAGGACAACGCGTTTTATGCCAAGGCAAGGTGGGCCGTGCTTAACGACAAAGAAAAGCAGGCCGCCAAAGAGCTCGGCATGGACCATATGCTCGAACAAAGCGGCATCGGCGGCGTCGCCAACCACGACGGCATCAAATGCCTACACGCCCAGTACGCCTTCCACCTTGCCCGCCAAGGCGGCAGCACCGTAGGCAAGTTGATGCAAGAGCGGTACGGTCTCTGATCTATTGCGTCTTCAAATCGCCAAGCGAAACCTCGCCCGCAATCAGAAAGGGATGAGTCTTACGACTTAATCTTCTTCCGCTTTGGCTTTACCCGTTGCGAGTGGAGCGATTTTTTGGTCTTTGAGTGTGAAGAAGCAGTCGCCGTCCCAGTCACTGATCGGCCGATCCTTGGGATTGGGTTTGCCGACGAATAGCCCGAAGGAGAAGCGGTTGGTTTCGACTTCGTGAAGGAACACTTGACCAAGGAGCATTTTTGATTGCTTCGGCAGCGATTTCAGCGCCGTATCGCCTTGCAGGAGATCATCGGCGTGTATGGTCTGTGGCCCTTTCCAGGTCGCATCCGCGAAATCGACCGCTTTGCCCGGCTGGTTCTGCCAACCGATCGCCTCCAGCACGCCCGCGCTCTTTTCTAGATCGATCGGCTCCTCGGTCAGCGTAAACAGCGCTAGATTGAAGTCGCCCTGCTGGCTCGAATATCGCAGTGGGTAGTATGGGTATTCGGTCTCAAACCGTACGCGCAGTGGTGGGAGCAGCTCGCCAACGGACAGTGTTTTTTCGCCTTTTTTAGGCGTGACTTCGATGCACAGGAACGTG
>JBGCDC010000275.1:0-3042 GCA_045105055.1 Phycisphaeraceae bacterium
GCCACCGCCGACGCCACCGCGAGGTAGGTCTTGCCCGTCCCGGCCGGTCCGATGCAGAAGGTCAGGTCATTGTGCGCGATGCAGTCGGTGTAGACGCGCTGGCCGGGCGACATGGGCTTAACGCGTCGGCCCTCGAGGTAGACGTCGAAACCGTACGCGGCCGGCCCGCCGTTTTGCGCCGGGCCATCGCTTCGGCCGCCTTGCAGATTGGGGAAGGCCGAGGCCGAAGGCGTACTCACCGCCGCGATCGCGTCGAGCAGTTGTTGGCGCGTAAGCGGGCTGTCGTGTCGGGCCGCTTCGTTAAGCCGTTCGATCACATGCGCAGCCTGTCCCACGGCGTCAGACTTGCCGGTGAGCTTGATCGCTTCGGAGCGCGCATTGATCGTCACGCCCAACGCCTCGCGGATGATCTTGAGGTTCCGCTCGGCCGGGCCAGTGACGCCGTATCGCTCGGCACCTTCGGGGAGTTTGATGGTTAGTTCCATATAGACTTAAAACAATACTATGCAGAGCGTCTGAGTGTATTTTGAATAGTGACCTTTTGTAGATTTACTCTTCAGGAGTACTTTCGTAAAGCACATCAGTACGAAGTACATATTTCCTACCCGTAGTAAGAATTTGTCCTTCATGCCAAAGCTGATGGATGAACATCAGCGCGGTTCCGGTCTTTGGGGCGATGTCCAATTTCTCTTCAAGCCGCTTACCATCCTCGAAAGTAAAGTCGCTAAATACTGTGGAACCTCCTTCAAAGTCTTCATTTAAATAAACCATAAAGGTGACTTTACTCGTCAAATCACGAATTATTTCGATACCGTCTCTATGCCTTTTGAAGCGTTGTTCCGGGTCATATCGGTAGAAGCGTATACGTTCGTTAAGGCAAACGGGACGCTGCTCAAAATCAAAAGCATCTGAAAAAAGTTCAGCGCCGTTCCATAGGGAGTTAGCCAATTCTTCGTCATCGATCATGTACCGGTCGTTATTACGGATGTCCGTACGTCTCTTGGCCCCTCCTGGGAGCCGTACGCTCGCAGCTTCAAAGCCACCTTGCTCTGAAATATCAATCAAATGATGGCATTGCTCTGTTGTGAGAAAGTTATCGATCGTCACGACACCAGGCTTATGGATAACCGGTTCTAGAGACTCTAAACGCGATAGATCCATATACAGTTTCATAACTTAGATCATCCTAAAGTCAGTCAATCCCTCAACCGCACACCCCAGATGCGTGCAAGTTCTTGTCGTGTGGTTTGCTTGAGTGATCGGCCGTCGGGGTAGGTGTGGCTGATGATTTCGTTGTTGCGATCGAAGACGAGCACTTGTTCGGACTTGTCTAGCACGGGGCGGAGGTAGACGGTCTTTCCGCCGATGTTGTTGGGCTCGACGCGCATGAGGCGGATGTCGATACGTGAGGTGTCTTCGTGGTAGGCGGAGAAGGCATAGGTTTTTTCTTCGCTGGGTAGCAGTGTGGGCAGCAGCGTTGCGTCGACGGGTGAGAGGAAGGCACGCTTAGGCGTGGGCCAAGCTTTTTCGACAACTTCGCCGGAGGGGTAGCTGCGCGGGTCGGCTGAGGGGTAGCGGAGCTTTCGTCCGGGGTCGCGTTCGCGCTGAAGGAGGTACTCGACCATGTGGCGGGGCGGCGTGCCTTCGCGGGTGACTTGCAGGTGGTCCAGTCGCTCGCCGCCGATCATGGCAACGCCGCGCACGCCGGTTTCGACCCAGTCACCTGCACGCAGGTTGTTCGGATCGTTCTTGTATTGCAGGGAATTTCTGATTTGCCAGTATGCGTTGGGTTTGCCTGGCGAGTCGATGTTTTCGTGTAGGCGTTGTAAGACGATGCCTTGTCCTTCGAGGCGGGACTGTACGACCACGGCGTTGCCTTCGACCTCGAAGCGATCGATGCCTTGGAGCGAGGTGGTGTTTTTGTCCAGTTTGGCTTTGAGTGCTTTGTAGTAGGCCTTGTCTTGATAGCGTTGCCAAATGCGGGTGTAGCCGATGTCTTTGCCGTCTTCGAGCACGCGGTAGAGCCGGTCGCTGCGCATGGCTTTTCGTCGGTCTTCTTGGGTGAGATCCGCGAGCAGTTGCTCGCCGTTTTGTAGCCAGCCGTGCAAGCGTTGGTTGACGTCCTTGGCTTCTTGCACCTCGATGCTTTGCACCATGCACTCGAAAATGCAGACCGCTTCGGGCATCTTCTCGGGCGGGCATTCGAGGCGGAGTACCGCGACGCTGAGTTGATCCAGTTGTAAAAGTGCGATGCCATAGAAGTATGGCTTGGCGTCGCGCTGCGGCGGCTTGACGATGTAGTAGTTGATCACACCGCCGATCTTGTCGAGTTCGACGACTTGGTCGGTGCGGGTGTTAATCACTTGACCTGCGACGGCTTTGAGTTCGTCACTGATCTGCTTTTTGAGAAGATCGACCCGGGCAGGTGTCCGAGCGGGGCGATAGGTCTTTGATTGGCGGTCGATGCTCACGCCTTCGTAGACGCCGCGTGCAAACGACATGCTAATCCGTGTGCCGTCGGCCAAGGCCCATCGGATGACGTCGCCTTGCGCGGTATCGGGCACGCTTGTCGCGTCTTGCGGTTGACGGATTGATAGGCCGTAGCGCAGTTCAGACCATCGTTCGTCGCTGAGCCAGCGGTCGGGCTCGGCTGTGGCGTCGTCGGGTAGATCGATGGTCTGTGCTTGTATGCAACCCGCGAAGAGCAGCAATGCGAGCATGCCGAGGCATTGCACGTACAGCACGCGCGACTTCACTTTGTCCCGAAACCTATCCATCGTGTCGTTAAGCATGGCCTAAGTATAGATCGCACGCACTCAAAGACCCAGCGTCGCACCAGAGATCAGTGCGGCGAGCGTCAAGCTGACAACAAGCAATGCACCCATCGTGATCGCGACGACCAGACGGCGTTTGGCAGGGTCTTGAATGAGTGGGCCTTTTGGCATCGCCGTATCGTACACCGAACGGATAATGCTGCTGGGTAATAGTCCGCTTCGTTACGCAGCTCGGCGTTTTTTGGATCGGCCTTTACGGTCGGGCGTA
>JBGCDC010000276.1:0-5024 GCA_045105055.1 Phycisphaeraceae bacterium
GCTCGCAGCGTCCCGCGGGTCAGCGTTGATCGCTTCGAGAATAATGCGCAGCGGGCCATGCGTCGAGAAACCGACGTGCTTGCAGAGGCCCTTACTTTGCAACGCGCGAGCCGCATCTAGGCAGCCTCCTTCGCGGATAGATTGCTTCAGAGTTTCGTCGTTGTTAATGCCGTGAATCGCGAGTAGATCGACATGATCAAGGTTGAGCCGATCGAGCGATTCCATGAAGTTCGCCGTGAATTTCTCAGGATCATCCTCCGGCCCAATCTTCGTCTGAACGATCAGCTCTTCACGCGGATAGTTCGGTAGCACGGTCCCGAGCTGACGCTCGCTAACGCCGTAGCCCCGCGCGGTTTCAATATGGTTAATGCCGACTTGAATCGAGTGGTCTATCGTCGCGATCAGATTCTTGTGAACTTTCGGGTCGACCTCGCTCATCGGCTTGTCGGTCCAGCCGTCCTGATAGCGCATCCCCCCCGTCGAAATAACAGGCATCCGTAACTCAGTACGTCCAAATCGTCGGTATTGCATCATAAGATTCTAGGGCACCAATACTAGCTTGCCGATGTGTAGAGCCTGAATCATTTCATCGTGGGCACGTTTCACATCTTCCAACTCGTACACAGCCGAAATATGCTGCACAAACGTGCCGTCAATGAAGCGGTCCAGAATATCTCGGCAGGCCTGTTGCCAAACTGTATCACCCGCTTGCACAATTTCGTCGAGTACCCAGCCGTGCAGCGATGCGTTCTTGATAATTAGTGGGGAAAGATCGACGGGGCCGGGATCGCCGAGCAGGCCATAGATGTAGATGCGTCCGCCCTTTACGAGCGAGCGAACCTCTGCAGAGAGGTATTCGCCTGACGCGACGG
This sequence comes from Phycisphaeraceae bacterium, assembly GCA_045105055.1. Taxonomy (GTDB): domain Bacteria; phylum Planctomycetota; class Phycisphaerae; order Phycisphaerales; family Phycisphaeraceae; genus JAHQVV01. The sequence continues at coordinate 873 of JBGCDC010000276.1, forward strand.
GGTCGAAGTAGGCATCGACGCCTTTGCCGTCGGTGAGCTGCTTGATCTCGCGGTGCCAAGGACGCATAGTCCTGTTGCCTGCGCCGTCGCGATCGTGCGTAACGATCATGTGATCAAAACGGGATGTTTTGAGTTCCTGAATAGCTTGGGCTTTATCGGGTGAGCTGGTCAAACCGATGGCGGTACCGCCAAGCGATTTGACGACTTGCGCGGCAGCGAGGCCGAGGCTGCTGGACGCGGCGGGGATGCCGACGATCGCCCCGGGCTTGAGCTTGTCTTTCCATGCCAAGCAACCCCACGCTGTGAGATAAGGCAACCAAACCGCGCCGAGCTGATCATCTGGCAATGTATCTGGCGCAAGCATCGCAAGCGATTCGTCGATGACAATGTGCGAGCGATATGTTCCGCCGTGCGGGCCCGCGTTAGGCCGAGGCAGCGTCGGCGCAAGGATGACACGTTCGCCGATACGCGAGGCATCGACATCATCGCCGGTTTGTTCGATGATTCCCCCCGCTTCGATACCGGGGACAAATGGTGGCTCACCGGTCGACGCTTTGTACTGTCCTTCGCGACCCATGAGGTCTGCGTGATTCAAGCCGATGCTCGTCACACGGATCCGCACCTGCATCGGCCCGGGCTCGGGCGTCGGCTGCGACACCAAGTCAAGCACCTCAGGCCCACCAAATCGATTCACTTGTACCAGTTCCATACTCTCAGTGTAACCGACAGCCTACTCCTGCTTGGGTTTGTCTTTATCACGCCCAAGCCGTTTGAAAAGAAGGTCGAGCCCACGGTTGAGAAGTTCATCCGCGACCTCTTGAGCCGGGTCTTTCTCTGGCTGATCGACGGGCTCTTTCTGCTCATCGCCGGGCTTTGGTTTATCGCCCCCAATGCCCTTTCGGATCAGATCGCCGAGCTCCTTCTTTTGCTGATCCAGCAGGCCACGGGTCACCAAGCGGGCGACCTCTCGGCCGATAAGATTAGAATCAAACGTTGGCTTACGGATCGCACCGGTCATCGGGATGCTCAGGTAATCGTCAGGCTTGATCACGCCATCCAACTCATTGAAGACTCGGATGAGCGAGTCACCCGGCACACGCACCGCCATATCGACGATCTGGCCCGTCGCGATATCAACTTCGCCATCTAGTCTGAGCTTCACCTTGCCGACCGTGAGGTCGAACTGGTCGTAGCTGAGCTTTCCATCAATCAATGAAATCTTGGCAGGCTCAAAGACCGCTCGCTCGCCCGGGCGCTTCGTCCAGCCCATCAACTTACCAAGCAAGGCATCGTTGCCAAACTCAATCGTGCCGAGGTCGACGCTCGCCTCGACGCGTGAGCCCAGCATCTTGTCACCCTTCATCGGGAAGCGGAAGCTCTTGCCGTCGATTTTGATTTTGACAGGTCGATCGCCGGACTTCGCATCGAAGAGGATCGGGTGAAGCTTACCCATCCAACGGTCGCCAAAGTCTTGCGAGACGCGTATCTCTAATTCTAGGTTTTGCCCACCACGAACGGTAAGCATCTGCTGATCGTCGATATCAAACGCCGCGGGCTTCATACTCGCCCAACTGTCGGGCAAAGGCTGATTATTCTTATCATCCCAGTTCAAACGCACAGACGCGCCCGTCGCCTGACCATCCTGATACGAAAAGCTCGCGTCCATCTGCTGAACGATCGGCCCAAGGATTGAGGCGAGGTCGCCATCACGATTCAAAAGCGAATCCATCAAACCGCTCGGAGCATTCTCGAGCTTCATCCCGCCTCTCACACCGATCTGCTGCATGAGCGATTTGCTGTCCAAGGGCACACTACCCTCGCTGTCCAGCAGGTCCGTCACCGTGGTTTGCCAGGTAAGCAGTGAAGCGACGCCGTCGTCCCCCGCGTTCGGCCGAACCCACAGATCAAGCTCCGCCTGAACCTGAACCTCACCGCGCAAGTCAGGAGCACTAAAGAAAACAGACCCGCCACGAAGCTCGTAGGTTTTATTCAACTTTGGATCAAACACACGAGCGGGTGAGAGCACGATCGTGGCGCCGAATGAAGTGGCATCCGGATCGGGGAAAAAGCCTTCTAACCCCAGCTTGTCTCGGCGTGTCGTGATCGAGATAGGGCTCTGCTTTTGGTCTCGCAGCGTCAGATAGACCGGCATCGGTTTATCGATTGTCAGCGCGGGCTGGCCGGGCTTACCCGAAAGGATCTCCATGAGACTTGCGAACGCCTCGGGGACCAGCAGCGCCTCGATCGGCTCACCCGCCGGTGTCGCCAGCATGAACTTGCCGCGCGAAAAAGATCCGCTGACCACGCCGTTGACTCGCCCCTCAGGCCGAAGTGAAAACTGCTGCTCAATTGTCGTCGTGCCTTGCCCATCGGTCACAACCTTGCCACTCAGGTCCGCTTGAAGTGCGAGCATCTTGCCAAGCCAAAGCACTAACCGACCATCTTCACCCATCAATGCATCGGCCAACTGGATCGGCAATGCCTCGCTGAAAAAATCAATCTGCCGTGTCGGCTGCATCGGCTCACGAATGATGAGGTCCACCACCACTGCTTCGCGCGTCACTTGGCTGTCACTGTCCACTGCGGAGAGTGTCGTGGTCAATTTGAACGAGAGCTTATCCGCGATGGAATCCGAGCTGCCCGTGATGCGCAGCCCATCAATCCCTAGCACCTCGCCCCGTTCATCGACGACCGCGAGGTTCGCACCGGCCTTAAGTAGTAAAGACGCCGTCGCACGATCCCAATCAACCGCCTTGCCAAGAATAGGCAAGGCCATCTCAAGCGACGCCAGATCGATGGGCGTCGGTTCAACCAGTTTCAAACCAGACTTTGGGAATAACGCCAAGAAGCCCGCTTGATCAAGATCGAGCTTTGCATATGACTCAGGCGACGCGATTAATTTCCCACCCTCGGTCCGCTGATCAAGCACGACACGAAGCTTAGGTGTCGAGATTGATAAGTCCGACTTTAGTTCTTCGATCGTGCCTTTGATCGAGGCTCGGCTCAAGAGCTGGCCGTCACCCAGCAGGCCCACGAGCTGACCAGGAACGATGCCTTTGGTAAGACCGCTAACGATTTGGTCAAGTGCCTTAGTGGGCACATCATCCAAAACAAATTTGAGATCATAGGCCGCTTGCTCGGCTTGCTCGATGCCATCTGGATCAAACAGATTGAGCACATTACCCATCAATTCAATCTGCCCCGTCGCTTGGCCCTGCTTTAGGGTCGCGGTGATATCTACAGAGATGTCACGAATATCCGTGAACTCAATCGACTCCTCCACAAAAGTCAATACAACGGGTTCAGCATCCTTGGCAACAACTTGGACGGTTGTGTCCTTCACGATAAACGTGCCAGACAACCCAGAGGGCAACTTAAAGGATTCCGCCTGCTGCGTAGCGTCTCGAGGATCCATCTCGCTTAGCGAGTCGTCAGCAGATTCCTGCACGGTGCAAACAATTTGACCGCCAATAAAACGTACTTCGCCGAAATGTCGATCACCACGCAACAAGCCGAAGAGTCCGACGTCTTGAGCATCGATCGTGTCCAGTTGCACCGCCAAACCCTGAGCTGAATCGTCGTAGTGCACACCATCGATGCGTTGCCCGCCGAACCAACTGAGTTGTAGATCGTCAACCGTTAATTCACCGGGAGTTTGATTGCTGATCAATGAAACGAGCCATCGCGTGCCCGGGCCAGTGCTGATGAGCGTTGGTGCTAAGGCGATGAGTATTGCCGCGAGCAACATAAGAACAACCGTGATGCGTATTAATGCACGCAACAGCGGCCGCTTCTTTTTCATGTCGTCGATTGGGTGTTCGACACCGCTGCCGTGATGGTCGGCTCGCGTGACAGCTTCTTGTGGAGGCTCATGCTCGGGGGGTGTGTCGGACATCATTGAATACTACCGATGCTCAATAAAAATGTTCGCAAATGATGTCGGATGCTGCCTAACAACCGTAAATAGCCCCCACCAGAAATAGGGGCTGACGAATACGTACGTAGCGATCCGCGAAGGATTCCTTACAACAATTCCGCCGCGATGGACGCCAACGCGCTGCGCTCACTTCGGGCAAGGGTGATGTGGCCAGCGATCGCTTGGCCCTTGAGCCGTTCGATCATGTAGGCCAAGCCGTTGCTCGATGCGTCGAG
>JBGCDC010000277.1:0-3717 GCA_045105055.1 Phycisphaeraceae bacterium
GTCGGGCATCGCGTCTGCGAGGTTGTTCATCTCGATGCGGTCTTTGTCCATGTTGTAGAGTTCCCATGGCTTGTTGCCTCGGGGTTTGACGAGTTTCCATTTGCCGTCGCGGATGGCGGCGCTGGACATGTGCTCCCACATGATGGTGCGGTCGAGTTGTTCGTCTTGGGTGAAGCTGGCGACGAGGCTGGAGCCTTCCATCGGGGTGATGGTGTGGCCGTTGTGGGTGGCGGGGTAGGGTGCCCCGGCGACTTCGATGAAGGTGGGCATGATGTCGATGAGGTGGCCGAGACGTTCGCGGAGTTCGCCGTGCTTAGTGATGCCTTTGGGCCAGTGTGCGATGAGCGGGGTGGCGATGCCGCCTTCGTGGTTCATGGATTTATGCAGGCGGAAGGGCGTGTTAGAGACATTTGCCCAGTGCCAGCCGTAGGCGTGGTAGGTTTCGGATGGGCCGGGCATGACGCCCGCGCCTTGGATGACGGGTTGTCCGACGCGGCTGTGGGCGGGGATCATCTTGGTTTGTAGTTCGTCTTTGTCGTAGGGCTCGCGCGCATTACGCTGAGTGACTTTGCGTCGGCCCATGCCTTCGTGGCAGCCGCCGTTGTCGTGCAGGTAGAGGATCAGCGTGTTTTCGTATTGGTCGGTGTCTTTGAGTGTTTGGACAACCTTGCCGATACCACGGTCCATTTGATAGATCATCGCGGCGTAGACTTCCATGCAGCGTTCTTCCCACTCGCGGAGTTCGGGCTTGACTTGCGACCAGTCGCCGACGGTTTCGGAAAGCTGCCAGCCTTCTTTGATGAGCCCGAGCTTCTTCATCTTCGCGAAGCGTTGTTGGCGGTAGTGTTCGTAGCCTTCGCCGAACTTGCCTTTGAATTTTGCGATGTCTTCGGGCAGCGCGTGCAGCGGCCAGTGCGGCGCGGTGTAGGCCATGTAAAGGAAGAACGGTTTGTTCAGCCCTTGCGCCTCGGCGTTACTCGCGTGGTCTGTGATGAACATCGATGCGTTGTCGGTGATGGCGTCGGTGTAGTGGTAGACCTCGGGCTTGTAGAGCGGGTCGTTGTCTGGGGTGATTTGTTTGTTGTCGCGGGTGAGGGTCCAGGGGTCGAAGAGCGAGCCCGCGCCGATGATGGTGCCGTAGAAGCGGTCGAAGCCGCGCTGACGTGGCCAGTTGTATTTTGGCTTGTCTTCGGTGAGGTGTCGCGAGACGTGCCACTTGCCGGCCATGTAGGTCGAGTAGCCCGCTGGCTTGAGTGCCTCGGCGATGGTGACGGCACTGAAGCTCAGGTCGCCGCGGTAGCCGGGCTGCTTTTGGTCATTGGTCATCCCGCCGACGCCTGCTTGGTGCGCGTACAGGCCGGTGAGTAGTGAGGCGCGTGTCGGACAGCATCGGCCGGTGTTGTAGAACTGTGTATAGCGCAGGCCGGTCATGGCGAGGGCGTCGAGGTTGGGCGTGGGGATCTCGCTGCCGTAGACGCCAACGTCTGAGTAGCCCATATCGTCGGACATGATGAGGATGATGTTTGGGCGCGGTGCGTCTTGCGCTAAGGCGAGGCCGGGTAGATAGGCCAGCATGAGCGTGGCAAGAATCAAGGTCAAAGGGCGATTAATCATCATTAGTAAATTCCATCAGTGCGAGCCAGTATTAGAACAGAACGACGAGCTGGGCGGCTTAGTATTTCATCGCTTGGCACATGCGATAGCCAAACGATCGCTGCGGGATGCGTCAGTCTCCGCCGCCATCTCCATCGCTATCCCCTCCGCCGTCACCATCGCTCTCAGCGGCATCGGATGATCCGCCGTCGAACCCGCCGCCGCCAAGGATGGTCGCATCGACTGCCATCGAAGTCACCGTGTATTTGAGATCTTTGATCAGTTTTTGCCAGACGATGTTGCCTGTGTATTTATCGAGGCAAAACGCGATACCGTGGGTGAAGGCGTAGAGGAAGTCTTGGCCCTCGCTAAGGGTGACGAAGTCTTTGCCGGAGCGGAAGAACCCTTTTTTAAGTTGCACTTGCCAGATGATGTTGCCGTTGAGCTTGTCTAGTGCGAAGACTCGGCTTGAGCCGCCGATGAAGACGTAGGGCGAGTTGGCTTGTCGGGGTTGGGCGTTATTCATGTGTGATTACGCGTTAGCGTTTTTGAGTAAACGTCGGAGAACGGCGATGAGCCAGTCACGTTTAGCCTCGCTCATCCCGCTGCCAAAGCGGATGGTTTTATCCGCGTCGATCTGGATGAGTTCTTTGCGAGGGCCGTTTGGTCGCCCTTTGGATTCACTGGGTCCGACGCTACGAAGCGAGCGTGGATCGAACCGGTGGGTTCTCCCGATTGGCCCGACGCCGGTGCGGACCCATGCGGTGTCTCGGCCGACACTGACAACAGTGCTCCCCACGAGATTTGTGAAGACCGCGCCGATCATGAGGAGTCCGATGGCGACGAACGGGATGAGGAAGATGCAGAGGAAAAGCGTCATGCCAAGCCCCATCGCACTATTGCCATTCATCGGCGGTGCGGGGAACCAAGCGGGGACTTGCCCGACAAGATTGCTGTAGAGCCCAGCTATCGCAGTGAGTACAAACACGCCTGTAATTCCGTTCCAAAACAAGCTGAAGAACAGCATGGCAATGAAGCCGCTGAAGGAGCGAAGCGAGATGCGGATGACGGTCGCGTCGATCTCGTTGGTGAGCGTGCAGCCCGGTGGCGGATCGTTGACGACTTCTTCGGTCGGCCGTTCGTACTCAACGACATCGCTGAGACGAGACAGCGTACGACAGATCGGACAAAGCGCGACGCCTTCTTCGATATTGATTGCGATGCTCGGCAGTACGGCGTCACAGGATGGGCAGTAGTTTTCACTCATCAAATAAACTCAGCAACTAGTTTAACAATCGCCCGCTGATCCTTTTGGCACCGATCTAATCCGTAAGCGGTTGTAAGGTAGCGTTAGGATCGATAGTCGTGATAATGTAAGTTCTTGTTTTATATTCACATCTTTTGAGGCTGTTATGCAACACCTAACCCGTCGCCGTTTTCTTAAAACCTCCGCTGTTCTCGCGGGTACGCCGATGTTCATGAATACGTCGGGCGTATTAGGCGCGAATGAACGCCTGCGCGTCGCGGTAGTCGGGCTCAATAGCCGTGGCAAGAGTCACATCGGCGGATATCTCGGGCAGAAGGATGTCGAGGTGGCGGCACTGGTCGACCCGGATACGAAAGTGCTCGCCAGCCGCGTCGCGGACGTGGGTAAACGATCGGGCAAAGAGCCTGCGGGCTATGCAGACATCCGCAAGCTACTTGAAGATAGAACGATCGATGCGATCTCGATTGCGACACCTAACCACTGGCACGCGCTGATGACGATCTGGGGCGCACAAGCGGGTAAGCATGTTTATGTTGAAAAGCCGATGAGCCACGACATCACCGAAGGCCGTGTCGCCGTCGCCGCGCAGGAGAAGTACGGCGTCGTCATTCAGCACGGCACCCAACGCCGAAGCAGCTCCAACGAAGCGGGCCTGGCCCAAGCGATCAAGGCCGGCAAGTTCGGCAAACTAAAAATTTCCTATGGCTATTGCTGCAAGCCCCGCAAAGGTATCGGCCACAACAAGATCGCCCAGTCGCCAGCCAATTTGGACTGGGACCTGTGGCGCGGCCCGGCCGATATCGGCGAGTATCACGGCAACTACGTCCACTACGATTGGCATTGGTTCTGGGCGACTG
>JBGCDC010000278.1:0-8137 GCA_045105055.1 Phycisphaeraceae bacterium
CGTACTCGACAAGATCGACTACCTCAACAAGAACCCGGAGGTATTATCGCACCTGGATCCCAAGATCATCGGCAACAAAGAGACGATCTATCAGGGTGATGAGTGGTAAGGGATTGACTGTCGGCCCAGACGGATACGCTATTTTTGAAGCTCGCGCAGCAGGCGGTATTGTAGGAACGTCGCATCGTTTTCTGCGGTGATTTCAATGAATGACTTTGCGGGGTCTTCTTTAAAAGCGGCGAGTGATTTTTTAAGGTCCACGAGGATGGCTTGCGTGTCTGCTTTGCCGTGTTTGTAGGCGAGTCTTGCAATCTTGCTGTAGGCATAGCCGCGCGTTCTGCCCGTGTCGGCGTTCTCCGCGACGTTGCGGTAGGCAACAATCGATTCATCGACCATCTCGATCGTTTCATACATCTGTGCGGTGTTGTATTCGACGAAGATGATGCGGGGGCTTCCAAGCTTGATCGCCTTGCGGTAGTGATCGATAGCCTTCATGTAGTTGGCTTTGAGGGCGTCTCGATCCATGGTCGATTCGGGGAGCTTTAAGCGGTAGGCGTCGCCGGCCTTGAGGTGGTGGCTTGCGGCTTCTTTAGGATTGTTTGCGATGGCGATGCTGGCTGCGCGGATGGCGCCGTCGTAGTCGCCGAGGGTGGTGCGCCACGGCGCGAGTAGGCCGTAGAGGTGTTTACGCTGCGGGTCGATCTGCATGATGCGGAGGATGGTCGCTTCGAGCATGGGGAGGTAGGTCTGCGGCGTCGCTCTGGCTTGCGAGCTCGCCTTTTCGAGTGCGAGCGCCTTATTCCAATAGCCCATGATCAGATCGGCTTTAATCGGCTCTTCGAGCTTGGCGAGTGCCTTGCGGACGGCGGGGAGTTTGCCAACGTGCTTGCGTGGGTTGCCTTGCTTGTCGATGAGCATCGCGACGGTGTTGAAGGCGAGCAATGCTTCGTCATTATTATTGTCACTCAAGCGTTTGGTCGCGTGCATGTTCCATGCATAGATGTTGTAGGGGTTATTCTGCATCACCATGCGGAAGTAATTGTCGTACTCTTTGTCGTCCTCTTGCCGGCCCACATAGGCCAATAAATCCGCGGCAAAGAGTTCGCGCTGAACCTTGCGCTCGTACATGCGGTCCGCGATTCGCTTGAGTTCGGCTTGGTTATCAATCCCCAGCGCGTCTTGAAATGCACGGGCGTAGTCGGATTCAAAAGCGTTTCGTTGTTTCCACCAGTTCCACTCAAGTATCGCGCGGTAGTCTACGCTCTGGCTGAGCATGAGGCCTTCTTTGATCTCCATGCGCAGCTTGTCGGATTCGAGCAGCATGAAGTCTTTATCGAGTTGCTGCATCTTGTGCAGCTTGGCCTGCAGCGGGGTCTGGCTTTCTGGTTTAAGGCAACTCAGGGCGACTTCGGCCAGGCGGCGCGAAGGTGTGTAAGGCGAATACATACGCGACTTCATGCGGCTACGACGCTCGTAGTCCTCCGCGAAAAGGACCGCATCAGCAAGCAAGGCGAGGTCATAGGCTTGCTGGTATTCGCCGTCTGCAAATGCCTTCACTCCATCGTAATAGAGGACCCGAGCATGCGGGTAGATGGCCAAGATCTGGTTACGCAGTTCTTGATAGTCAGCCCATTGCCCGTTCTCTAGTAGGCCATTGCCGTTGCGGTCACCGAACAACGCACGGGCCCGTTGGTATGAGGCAGACAGGTCTTCTGGCGCGGCGAGTCCTTCCGGCGCCTTCACAGGCAGTGGGAGCAATGGGCCGAAGATGCTCTCACTCAGTTTCGCTTTATGCCGAACCGCTAATGCCTTGACTGTCTCGCTGCGGATTTGTCCATCCGTGGGGTTGCGACGGAAGCGATCGATCACCTCGACGACAGCTTTGGCTTTTGCCTCTGCCTGCGGGTCGGGCTGTGGCTGCTCGTCTGCTTTAGCTAGTTGTGACGGCTCGTCGGCGTCGTTCGGCTGGGCCTGCAAGTGATGTGTAAAGGCCGTGAGTGCGACAACAAACAAAACACTAATGGTGCGAATCATTCGTTTTAAACCTTTTCCATTAAGGGCATTTGTCATCCGCCCAATGTGCAACACTCGATGTTAAAGGACTTCACTTCAACGTGAGTTCAATTTCGTATTTGTCATCGTCGTTTTTTCTGAGAACCTTGAGCGTGAACGGGGCGCTGTCGTTGGTGAATGTCTCGCCTGCGTGTAGTGCGGCGTTGACTTTGTCTCGGCCGGGCGCGGGGAAGACGACGGCGGGGTTGATGCCGGTAGGCTTGGTGGCGTCGATGGAATAGACGAGCACGCCGAGGGGCCGGGGCAATTCGCGTCGTGGGCTTGGGAGGAGGTACTGGGCGACTTCGATCACAAAGACCTTGCTGGGGTTTGCCGCGTCTTCGCCGATCGCGGGGACGACGATCATGGACAAGCCTTGGTCGTCGTTGAGTGGGGTGAGTGTGAGGGTGTGCACGCCTTGGGTGAGGTAGGTCTTTCGGTCAGCGTCGAGCCAGTCGAGCTTGTGCCGGTGCCAGCCAATGAAGCCGGTGGACGGCCCGCCCATGATGTCCCATGGCCCAAGTGGGTTCATCGGCGTGCCTTCTGGAACACGGTTGCCATAGGTATACACATCCGGCAGGCCCATACAGTGCGCCAGTTCGTGTGCGAGCGTGTACGGGCTTCGGCTACCCTGGTTCAGCGCGACGTTGATCTTCTCGCCGCGGTGAGTAATCGCCTCATCATCGCGGGCTCCGAAAGCGAAGTTCCCTTTCGCAGTCATGAGCACCATGGTGTAGTCGTAGTCGTTGAAATTGATTTCTGGGTAGAGCTCAAAGGCCGCCTCGAACATGATGCGGTGGCCCTCGGTGGTGGTGGGGTCGTAGACCGTGTGTGATTCGGGGAGCGTGCGCCAGCCGGGGACTTGTGTGATGTCGAGGGTGAGCTTGTTGTAGGAGTTGGTCTTGAAGATGGTTTGGAAGGTGCCGTCCTCGGGCGTGCCGCCGAGTACTTTGTCGGCCCGCTCTTGGGTGGTTTCTTTGGCTTTGCGATCGGGGAAGTCGACGTAGATGATCATGGCTTTCTTCGTGCCGATCACGTCGGTATAGATGAGCGGATCGTTGGGGCCCATGGTCTTATAAACATCGCCTTGGGGGTCCAGCGTCGGGATCGGGCTGGTGCGGAGGGCATGGGTGCTGGGGGTGGTGCTGCAGCCGGTGAGGAGGCTAGCGGCGAGGACGGTTGTGGTGATGATTTTGAGCATGTTCATGAAGACTATTGGGATCAAGTGGGATTACAGCTTGCTTTAGGGCCTCGGCTGGTCGATAATTGAAGCGTGACCGCTGTACGTTACAAAACGATCCCGCTGCCTGCCGCTGTTTTAGCGTTGTCGGTCGCGGTATGTTTGGGTGCGGCGGCTCCTGCGGAAGCGGCATCGTATCGCAGTTCGGCTCAAGCGGACCAGCGCGAAACGATCGAGCATCTCATCGGCGCGATCCAGCAAGCCGCCAAGAAGCTCACCGACCAACTCACTGGCCAGGCCGCAGCATTCGATCGCTCAAGCGATGTGCCTGCCGCTTGCTCGCAAGTCTTAAACTCGCAACCGATCGGCGATCTCGTGCCGACGGTTCTTTCTCTACGCGAAGCATTGTTGAACCTGCCGCCGCCTGTTTGCTGAATCGAGTGGCGAGGTGCGGGCTCAAGCCCGGCGCTTCATTTGGTCAATACCGATTGCATGCTTGATGCGTGGTAATTGATTTGGCAATCAGCAATTAACAACAATCAATCAAACACATACCGCTGCTGAGCGCTCCATGCGCTTTGTGCTTCGCGGTTCATCCCATAAGGCAACCCATGTTTACGCAAAAAATCAGTACCACGATGTCCAAGGTCTTCGGCTCGCGCAACGACCGGATGATCAAGAAATACAACCAGCGCGTCCAAGCGATCAACGCGCTCGAAGATCAGATGAGCCGACTGACCGACGCCGAGCTCAAGGCCAAGACCGCCGAGTTTCGTAAGCGTGAAGTCGACGGCGAATCGGAGAAGCAGATGCTCCCCGAGATCATGGCCGTGGCCCGTGAGGTGATGGACCGATACGTCGGCATCCGCAGCATCCTGAACCCCGAGCGGAAGTTTGATCCATCCAAGCTCTCGCCAGATATGGCCAAGCTGTACGACATCGCCAAGGCCCAGGCCGACGAAATCGAGCCCGAACATGTGCAGGGTGGTATGCCCGCGCCGGGCTATTTGCGGGTGGACTTCCCGGTCGCGTTGTACGACGCGGTCAAGGCGTTGTACCCCGAGTCGCGTCCGCCGTTCCGCTGTCGGCCGTTCGATGTGCAGCTCATCGGCGGCATGGTGCTGGGCGAAGGCAAGATCGCGGAAATGCGAACGGGCGAAGGTAAAACAATCGTCGCGCCGTTGGCGTGCTACGTCGCTTGCTGTGCGTCACTGACTTGCCATGTCGTGACGGTCAATGATTACCTCGTCCAGCGCGACCGCGACTGGGTCTTCCCGTTTTACTACGGCCTTGGCCTAACGGTCGGCGCGACACACCCGCAGCACGAGTTCGAGAAACAGCTCGAAACCTACGTCAAGACCAAGGGCCACCAGCTCTACGAACAAGAGCTTTCGTCCCGCGACCAATTCTTCGGCGCACAGAAGCTCAAGCAAGAGGCCTACGGCTGCGACGTGCTGTACGCGACCAACAGCGAGCTTGGCTTCGACTACCTACGCGACAACATGAAACGCACCGTTGAGGAGCAGGTCCAGAAGCGACGCGACTTTGTGATCATCGACGAAGTGGACTCGATTTTGATCGACGAGGCGCGGACGCCTTTGATCATCTCGGGCCCGAAGTATGCGGAAGACAATAAGCCGCCCTACGAGTTGGCGGACACGGTCGCGCGTCACCTGATGGAGATGCAAAAGCCTTGGCAGGCGGTCGATGATCGCGTCAATGCGAAGCAGGTCGAGATCAAACGCCTCGAAGGCGATGTTCGCAACACGCGCGACAAGGCATTGGTTGGCCCGATGCGAGACAAGATCAAAACGCTCACCGCGGAGATGATCTCGATCGAAGAAGAACGCGATCAGCACACCCAATACTTCGAGGTTGAGAAGGAAAAGAAGGCAGCCCACCTCACGCACGACGGCGTTGCTGAAGCTCAGAAGAAAGCGGCCATCGGCTCGTTCTATGTCGGGCAAAACATGGAGTTCCCGCACCTCTTGGAAAACGCGCTGCGTGCTTATGCGATCTACAGCAACAACAAGGAATACGTTGTCCACCAAGGCGAAGTCGTCATCGTTGACGAGTTTACCGGCCGGATGATGATCGGTCGGCAGTGGTCCGACGGCCTCCACCAGGCGGTCGAGTGTAAAGAGAAGGTCAAGATCAAAGATGAGACGCAGACGCTTGCGACCGTCACGATCCAGAACTTCTTTAAGCTCTATAAACGCCTCGCGGGTATGACCGGCACGGCGATCACCGAAGCGACCGAGTTCATGGAGATCTACAAGCTCGATGTGGTTGCGGTGCCAACCAACCGGCCGATCGCGCGTGTGGACCGTAACGACCTGATCTTCCCGTCGGAGAAGGACAAGTGGGAAGCGATCCTCGATGAGATTAAGCGGATGCACGACATCGGCCGACCCGTGCTGGTGGGTACGACCAGTGTCGAGGCCAGTGAAGAGCTGAGCCAGCGCCTGACGCGCAAGTACGGTATCAAGCACTCCGTCCTCAACGCGAAGCAGCACGAGAAGGAAGGCAACATTGTTGAGGACGCGGGCGAGCTCGGCTCGGTGATGATCGCGACGAACATGGCGGGCCGTGGTACGGACATTAAGCTCCGGCCGCTTGTCCGCGAACAAGTCGTGAAGCATTGGCAGAAGCGCAACCTGCTCCCCGCAAACGCGACGCCAGACTTGAGCGATGAGCAGCTTGTCGCACAGGCCTACCGCCACATGGCGACCGAGCAGCTTGGCATCAAGAAGAACGAAGCGAAAGACCTTTCCGATGAAGAGTTGAAGCTCCGCCTGCTGCGTGCATGGGCGTATCAAATCGCTCAGCTCAGCGGTCGCGGTAAGTCGGCCGAGTCGGCCTATGCGAACCTCAGCGAGCAAGAGTGCATCGACTTCATCGATAACTGCTCGGATTACGATCGCCTGCAACTTGGTCTCCACGACCTGCACAAGCTCAAGCTCTACGAAACCGCGGAAGCAATGGGCGGGCTGCACATCGTGGGCACCGAACGTCACGAGTCGCGTCGGATCGACAACCAGCTCCGCGGCCGATCGGGTCGTCAGGGCGACAACGGCTCGTCGCGGTTCTTCCTCTCGCTTGAAGACGGCCTGATGAAGATGTTCGCCGGTGGAAAGACGCTGACGCTGCTGTCACGGGCTGGCTTTAAGGAAGGTACCGCGCTGGACTCGGGCATGGTCTCGCGTGCGGTGGAACGGGCGCAGCGCAAGGTCGAGCAGCAGAACTACGAACGCCGAAAAAACCTACTCGAGTACGACGAGGTGATGGAGTATCAGCGCGGTGACTTCTACGGCACACGCCAGCAGGTCCTCGACAACGAGAACATCGACCGGATGATCTTCGACTACATCGCCGATGCGGTGGAAGACGCGGCATCAGAATACCTCGATAAAAACTACGCGCGTGAGCAGGTCGCCGAGTGGGCCCGCCAGCAGTTGGACGTCAACGTCGACCCGGCGAAGCTGCACCTGGACGACGCGGAAGACCTCGAACGCAACATCCGCCGAGCGGCACAAGAAGAGGTCCGCACGATTGTGGATGTGACGATCGGCGAGTACATGGGCGACGATGTGTCGCCAGAGGAATGGGATCTCAAGGCGTTGTCCGAGTGGGCGAAGACGAAGTTCAACGTGACGCTGCCGAAGAACAAATTGGCGCAGATGAATGTCGATGAGGTACGCGATGAGATCGTCGCGGGCGGACAGGCGACGCTCGAAGACGCGGACCTGACTGGGTTGTCGAAGTTCCTCGACCCGCAGCTTGGTGCGAAGGACATGGCCGTATGGGCGAAGCAGAAGTTCGAGATCGAGCTTGAGCCAGAGAAGGTTCAGGCGATGATGATCGAGAAGGACGGCATGGAGCAGGTCGTCGCGACGGTGCTGGCCGAGGCCCGTGATCGCTACGAGCAGCGCGAGATCGACTATCCCGTGCAGTTCATCATCGATCTCTTCGAACAGGGCGCACAGCAGGATCAGAACTGGGCGATGGATCGCTTGTTCAACTGGTGCAAGATGCGTTTTGGCTACGAAGACCAGCAGGCATTCATCAAAGACCTCGATGGCAAGGTGATCCGCGATGTCCTCAAAGAGAAGATGACCGAGTGGGTTAAGGACGGCGGCAAGCTCGACCAACTCGCCAAGCAAAAAGGCAGCGAATTGACCAGCGACGACGCGGTACGCGAGTACGTGAAAGAGCGCTTTGGGCTCGAAGTAAGTGATGATGAATTCGCTGCTTATGCAGAGGACCGCGTGGGGCTGATCAAGGCCAAGGGTGCCGAGTTGTTCCGCACGGAGCTGTCTGCACTGGAGTCCGAAGTCTTGCGGACGATCCTCGACCAGGCTTGGAAGGATCACCTCTTCGAGATGGACCAGCTCAAGAGCTCCATCAGTCTGCGTGGCTATGCGGAGAAAGATCCCCGCATCGAGTACAAACGCGAAGGCGCAAGCACGTACCGCGAGATGCAGGCCATGGTCCGCGACCGTGTGACCGAGCTCGCGTTCCGCGCCCGCTTGCAGCCTAACGTCCAACTCAACGACGTCTACGGCAAGCAGATGAACGCATCGCACCCAAGCTCCGACGCAAGGCCCGGTTCCGGCGGCGCTAAACCCGCAGCCCCAGCTACCAACCGCGGTGAGTCCAGCGGCGACGATGACAAGCGCCCACTAACACGCAAGCAACGCCGAGCACAGGAAGCGCGTGACCGCAAGGGGCGGTAATTGAATGTGAAGTTTAGATCAGAGTGCAGCGGTGACGGGAATCTCGTCAACCGCTTGCTTTCTGTACAGCATAATCCTTAGCACGATGACTCCGATTAGCCAGGTCACGATGCTTATTGCTGGTGAGATATAGAACGCCCATTCAGGCAGTAACGGATACTCGCCGTAA
>JBGCDC010000279.1:0-4305 GCA_045105055.1 Phycisphaeraceae bacterium
GCGGTGTTGGGTGTGGGGTGTTGAGTGATCGATTCCCCGTTCGTCACCGCAGCTTCGGATTGCTTGGCATGTTCGTCCATGTTTCTGCGGGTTATGATAACGGGCAACTCCAATGCCTGACCCCCAACACCCATCACCGAACACCCAACACCCCCTTGCCTTCGCCCAATCCGTCCTCGACGCCGAGGCAAACGCGATCGGCCGAATTGAGCTCGACGCTTCCTTTGAAAAAGCCGTCGAACTCATCGCAACGCTCAAGGGCTCGCTCGTCGTCTCGGGCCTAGGTAAATCCGGCCTCATCGGCGCGAAACTCTCCGCCACCTTCGCGTCCACCGGCACACCCAGCCACGTCCTTCACCCCGTCGAAGCGCTCCACGGCGACATCGGCAAAGTCCGACAAGGCGACGCCGTACTCATGCTCAGCAACGGCGGCGGCACCGAAGAGGTCCTCACCCTCGCGGCCCTGCTCAACCAAGACAACATCTCTACGCTCGCCATCGTCGGCAGGCCGGGCAGCGAACTGGGCCGACTCGCCACCGTCACCCTCGCCATCGGCGACATCACCGAGGCCTGCCCGCACAACCTCGCGCCAAGCGCAAGTACCACCGCCATGCTCGCGCTAGGCGACGCCCTCGCGCTGACCGTCATGCAGCAGCGAAACTTCACCGCCGACGACTTCCACAAGGCCCACCCCTCCGGCGGCCTGGGCAAACAACTCATGCCCGTCACCCAAGCCATGCGATTCAAGTGCGTCGGCACCGATGCCAACATGCCACTCATCGCGCTAGGCACGACCATGCAAGACGCATACAAAACCGCAGAGCAATCCGCGAGCGACAGCGGGCTGCGACGCGCCGGTGCGTTGCTCGTCGTCGACGCCGCGGGCAAGCTCGCCGGCATCGTGACCGACGGCGACCTCCGCAGCGCCCTGATCAACCAAGGCCCGGACGTCTGGACCGGCTCAATCGATTCGGTGATGACAAGAAACCCCACGACACTCGCAAGCGAATCAATGGTCCGCGACGCCGTCAAAATCGTCCGCGAAAAACGCTTCGACGAGATCCCCGTCATCGATGACGTCGGCCGACCGATCGGGATCATCGATGTTCAAGACCTCGCATCGCTCAAGGTAATCGAGGGCTAAAGCATGCAAATCAATTCCATCCGCGTCACGCGCGATAGCCAAAGCCGCATAGATAAAATCAAAGCCCCGCACGAGTACGTCACGAAGATTTCCTCGACACAAACCGTTGAAGAACTTCTATTCAGCGTTTATCAAAAATTGAAAACAGCAGACCCCGCTTACGCCAAGGCGACATGGTCGATCACCTCCAAACGCCCGCTCGCGGTAGTGTCTGAGCAGTGGGCCAAGCCACGCATTTTGCTTCGCTCTGTTCGGCGAGTCGAAGACACCGTGATCGTGCGAGACAACACGGCGTATCTACATTTCTGCCTCCATGAAGACGCAGACCCCGACGCGATCTATCGGATGATGGACCAATTAAGCTTCCCATACCTAGGCGAGTCAACAACGTGATCGACAACACAAGTGAAATCCAACTCCTAGTCCTTGATGTCGATGGTGTATTGACCGACGGCGGACTCTACGTCGACGACAAAGGGCACCCCTCCAAGAAGTTCAACGTCAAGGACGGCCTGGGCATCAAGCTCGCCCAACGCTTCGGCATCCAAGTCGCCATCCTCACCGGCAAGACCAGCCACGTCGTCGCGCACCGCGCCAAAGAGCTCGGCATCGAACACGTCATCCAAGGCAGCAAAGACAAAGGGGACGACATTAACGCACTCTGCGAAACGACCGGCATCCCGATCCGCCACACCGCGATGATGGGCGACGACCTGCCCGACCTACCCGCATTCGCCGTCGTGGGTTACAAGATCGCGGTGGGTGATGCGGTCGACGAACTCAAAGCCGAAGCCGACTTCGTCACCACCAAGCCCGGCGGCCACGGCGCCGTCCGCGAAGCGATCGAACACCTGCTCAAATCACAAGACAAATGGGACGCAGCGCTAGCAGTGTTTAAGTCTTGATGTGTAGCGGGAGACGCGCAGCGTCCCGTGCGAAGCGTGACAGATGGCTTAACGGGACGCTGCGCGTCGCCCGCTAAACATCTATTCAACTCACCGCCAAAACAGCGCCACAAAAACAAACGCGATCAAGAACACGATCGAGATGCCGATCACGAAGAAGAAAGGGATCCAGCCCGGCGTCGGATCCACTTCGTTCGAGTCGCCAAAGTGCGTCTTGGGTTTGTTGGATTTTTGCGGAGGTTGCTCGGCCATGGCTCAGCCCTCCATCATCGTGCGGAGTTCTTGCAGTTCACCGATCGCCTTCGCGTCGCCCGCTTCGGTCGCCTGCTTGATACCTTCGTCTAGCGTGACCAGCGCGTCCGCACCCTCGCCCTCTTCGTCCTGCATCTTCGCTTTCTGAAAATAGGCGTAATGGTAGTGAGCGTTCAGCGCGATCGTCTTGTCCAGCCAATCGATCGCCGCCAAGCAGTCGCCAGACTTACCCAGTTCCAGCGCGATCATATAAGGCAGGTCCGCATCGTTCGGATCCGCCGCGTGCAGCTTTTGAAGTTGTTCCAGTCGTTCGGTGTTCGTCGTCATACCCGTGAGGATACACGGTCGATCGCGACGCGGTGGTGCAGGACGAGCACAACGCCGATCCCGATCCCTAGCAACCCCGCCAACAGCGAGACCACCAACAAAGGCACATCATTCGTAGGCAGGTGCAGCCACATCGCCACCAACGCGAGCATGTAAAACAAGATCGGCAGAGCAAACGAAACGCGATGGGTCATCGATAAGGGCATGGCTAGTCCCAGAAGGTTTTCAATACAGGCCGCTAAACACCGAACACAACGAAGTATAGCCCGTCCCCGGCCCGCCGCGAAGCGAGTGAAACACGAAATCCGTATGATTCAACTATGAAAGTCGGCATCCGCAGCGACACGCACGACCGCCTCCCCACCTTCCGGCAGGCCCTGGCCATGTTCAAACGCCTGAACGTCGGGGCGATCCTTCATGCCGGGGACTACGTCGCACCCTTCGCCGCCAAGCTGCTCAAAGACCCGGAACTCGTCGGCGACGTCCCCGTCTTCTGCATCTTCGGCAACAACGACGGCGAACGAGCCGGCCTCAAACAAACCCTCCCCCAACTCGTCGACGGCCCACTGCGACTCGAACTGCCCACCGCCAAAGGCAGCTCGCGCATCATCGTCATGCACCACTTCATCGACTGGCTCAAGCCCGCCGATATGATCGGCGCGGATGTCGTCATCACCGGCCACAACCACGAGCCCAGCATCGAACTCAAAGACATGCCCGCCAACCTCAGCGGCAAACAATTGCTCCTAAACCCCGGCGAATGCTGCGGCTGGGTCAACGACCGCTGCACTGTCGCCGTGCTCGACCTCGATACGATGAAGGCAGACATCGTGGACATCCGCGGGCTGCCCGGAGGTTGACATGAATCATTATCCTCAGTTCAGCAAAACATCAGTTGAGATAATGCTCAAATGGCTGCCACGATTTGCCTCTGGCGAGCTTGATAAAGCACACGATTACTATCTAAAAACGGGACAAGACATCCCGCAGGTTCTAAACTTCTGTCGTGACATCGCAAATAGTGGGTTCATCCTGATATTCGATTGGGCTGAGTGGAAAAAACAGTTTCAAAAACAACCGATCGACCAAGGATTTATCGACCACGCCGACTTGGAATCACTGAGAAAAACACTCACAACTTACGTCCGTCAAGATCGATTTTGTGGCGGGTCGATGGCTGATAAATGTTCAAGCGGATTTATTCAGTCTGTTTTGCAACGCTTGCAGCAAATAGATCAAAGTATTTAACCAATCACGCTCTGCACCGCGCTCACGACTTCATCATGAAACCGCCCATTGGTCGCGATGATGCCGCGGTTGTTCGCCAGCGTTCGGCCTAGTGAAAAGTCCAGCGGGTTACCCGCGATATCGGTCACCGTTCCGCCGGCTTCTTCGACGACGATACTGCCGGCCCCGTGGTCCCAGATTTTCTCTTGATAGTCGGCGCGCGTTGGCAAACGCAGATAGATACTCGCGTCACCCCGACTCACGGCAGCGTACTTGCACTGGCTATCGATGCGGTACGGGTCGGCGGTGATGCCGAGGATCGTGGCGATCGTCGCCGAGTCGCCTTGATTGGAGTGGCCCGATTCGACGGACTCGCAGAACTTCGCGTCGCTCGCGGCCAGCACGTCATCGACCGTGACGGGCGTCCCTTCGACACCCTCGCTATCGATC
>JBGCDC010000280.1:0-3499 GCA_045105055.1 Phycisphaeraceae bacterium
CATGAAGCGTTGACCGAGTTCATTGAGGCCTTAGCCGATGATTTGAACACCGCCAAGGCGATGGGCGTGATGTTCGCGTATTTGAATGAACCCGCAGAGGATACGGCTGTGAGCCATGCGATGCTTGCGGCGTTTGATCAGGTCTTCTCGGTGCTTGAATCTGAAGCGACAGCCACGAGCGATGGCTTCGACGCGGATGCCAAAGCCAAGGCGATCGACCAGGCGCGACAAGACAAAGACTACGCCGCTGCGGATGCATTGCGAGCTGAGCTCGAAGCCGAGGGCTATGAAGTCAAGACCACCAAGGACGGCACGGTCGCAACGAAAAAACTGGCTTAGCAGCACACATTGAAACGTAGTAAAGACCGAAGCCCACAGATTGAATCTGTGGGCTTCCGCCATAGCATTTCATTTGTCATTATTCGAGGCAGATTCAATCAATCACTTCAACGCCTTCGTAGGCATAAAGCGAAGCGATGAATTCTTCTAAAGGCCGCATTTCTGCGATCGCGAAGTGGAACGGGCAGTCGAGTATTTGTTGGAGTAGTTCAATCGCTCCGGGCAGTGTTTCGACGGTTGTCGCACAGAGCAGCTCGCCATGCTCCCAACGGATGGGCAGGATCAAGCTGTCCCAGGCTTGCTTCGCGGAGATCATCCGCAAGCACTGTGGATCAAATTGTTCGGTGGCCAGCGACGCGTCCGGTGCCCGCATCACGACTTGCTCGGCTAGGGCCTCGATTACGACGCTCCGCTCGATGTCGAAGAGCTGTTCAGCGATCCGACCCAGCGGGGCTTCGCGCTCAGCCTGGGCTTGCAAGGCTCGGTCGACTTGGTTTTGGGTGAGAACACCCTGGTCAATAAGGATGTTGCCGATCAGGTCGTTGTCCATCGCGATGCTCCAGCGTCTGCTACATGGTCTTAAAATAAAAGATCGACCAAGCCATGCCGGGGCATTAAACAAGGCGCGTCATTTCATAAAGAAAGACGCTGGCGGTTCGGTTTGTGTTGCACTTATCCGGACACGAAGCGAAAAAGGCCCAGAAACAGCCTATTTCACATCAGGCGATGCCTTGCTCACGCGGTACGCGCCGGTGACATAAGGCAGCCCGCTGAGTACCGTGACGACGACGGTCGCATAGATCAAGATGTCACGGGGCAACTCAAGCTTGTCTACGAACTGTCCATCCCGATCAATCGCGAAAACAATCAAGAGCACGATTGGGACGACGATGGATTGCAGGACCATCTTGAGCTTGCCCCACAGATTTGCGCCAAACTTGTGGCCGCTACCTTCCATCTCGCCGCGGATGCCAGTGACAAGAAGCTCGCGGGCAATGATGATGACCACCATCCACGCGTACACACCGGAAGACTGCACGATGACGGACTGGGCTTCGCCGTCAATCGAGATGTATTCTTCGTACCCGAAGCTGGGCCCGGCGAGGAAACATAGCGCGCCGAGCACGAGCACCTTGTCACAGAACGGGTCCATGATTCGGCCGAACTTGGATTCAACATTCCACTTCCGCGCGTAGTGCCCGTCCATCGCATCGGTGATCGCCGCAGCGATGAACAATCCGATCGCGGGGAGCAGCAGCACGTAGCGGTCGTGATCGAACTTGTAGTAGGCGAGGATGACAAAGAAGCCCGTCGCGAGAACGAGCCGAAGCATCGTGAGGAGGTTCGGGATATTTTTCTTTGCAAACATATGCGTTTGCATCGTACCGCAATCAGGATGAGGCAGTGATTGTGACAGTGCCTGCAGTCAGTCGCTGTGCTCTATTGGTCGATGGGGTGGAGCGTTTGCGTTGCCGCGAGCCCTGCTAGACGACCGGTGCACCAGGCCCACTGGAAGTTGTAGCCGCCGATTCTGCCATCGACGTCGAGGATCTCGCCGCAGAGGTATAGGCCGTCGCAGGTCTTGCTCGCCATTGTTGCGGTCTGCACCTCGGCCATTGGCACGCCGCCCGCGGTCACCTCAGCGAACTTGTAGCCACGATCTCCAACGATCGGCAGCGGCAGGGCGGTGAGCGCGTGGCACAGTGCCTTGCGGTCTTCCTTGTTGAGATGGGCTAGCGGCAAGTCAAAGTCGATCCCTAGGTGACGGTCCAGCAGCATCTCGGCGAAGCGCTCGGGGAAGCGACGCTTCAGGATCGCACTGATTGAACGCGTCGGGTGTTTCTTCGCAAGGTCGAGGAAGGTCTGGTCGAGTTCGTCGAACGTGAGGTCGGCGCAGAGGTTGGCGGTGAGTTTTCGTGGGGCGTGATCGGGGTAGTCGCGGAGGTGTCGGGACATGTCCATCGCGGCTGGCCCGGTGATCCCGAAGTGTGCGAGGAGCATTGGGCCGCTCTGTTTGTAGAGGGCTTTGCCGGTCTTGCCTGAGAGCGTCAGCTCGACGTCGAGGGTGATGCCTGAGAGGTCGGTAAGCCAGTTGTTGTCTTGCAGCACGAGTGGCACGAGCGCGGGCCAGGTCTCGGTGACGGTGTGGCCCAGGTGCTTGGCCAGGTTGTAGCCAAAGCCGTCGGACCCGGTATCGGGCAGGGCCTTGCCGCCGGTCGCGAGGATGACGCGGTCGGCGTGGAGTGGGAGGGAGTGATCGATGTAGATTTTGAAGGCGTGGTCTGCGGTGGGGCGGGTATCCTGCCCGCCATCAGGCCGGTGGCCTGAATCCGTTGTTGATTCATTCTCGGCTTCGCCGAGACGGCGGGCAGGATGCCCGCCCCACCTGTCTACTTTTTCAATCTTTAGCACACGGCTTTGGTTGCGAAGTTCAACACCCGCGTCGCGCACGGCACCGAGCAATGCATCCAGCACGGTGCGGGCTTTGTCGGTGGTGGGGAAGAGCTTGCCGGTGTCTTCGCGTTTGAGTTCGACGCCGAGTTCGTTGAAGAACGCGGTGGTGTCTTTGACACTAAAGCTCTTGAGTGTTTTCTTAACGGTGTTGTTGGACGTCTTGCCGAAGTAGTCGGCCGAGTGAATCACATCGTGCGTGACATTGCATCGCCCGCCGCCCGCAATCAGAATCTTTGCGCCGATCTTTTTCGCACCGTCTAGCAAGACAATTTTCGTGCCCGGCGGCGCAGAGCGACCCGCAAAGATCGCGGCCATGAGGCCTGCGGCGCCTGCGCCGATGATGGCGATGTCACACGCGTTTGATGAATTGTGTTGCGTATCAGACATGGCAGGTAGGACAGGCATTCTTGCCTGTCAGTCAGACCGCAGGTCTGAATCATCAACTCATTCGACCTTCGGTCAATCGACAGGCAGGAATGCCTGTCCTGCCAAAGGCCGACGACTATCTTACTTAAAGCTGTCCATCGACAACCCGCCGAGGCCGGTACCGCGTAGGTCCATGCCACCTTTGAGGTTTTCTTTGGACTGTTTCTTGGCGGTGGTTTTGAAGAGTTTGACTTCTTCTTTGCCACCCTTGCCACCGCGATCGCCGCCGCGTGGGCCCGAGTCCTTGCGGAGGCTTAGGGCGAGCTTGCGTTTTTCGGTG
>JBGCDC010000281.1:0-22433 GCA_045105055.1 Phycisphaeraceae bacterium
CCCGTATCGTCAAGAACATCGTTGGGATTGCCAAGAAGGCGTTCTTCACAACGCCGATGCCAATCGACAAGCTGATCGAAGACATGGTTGGCTACGCCGAGATCGCGCGACGCGATGGCATCCTTTCGCTTGAGAACGCGGTCAAAGACATTGACGACCCGTTCGTCGTCCAAGGCATCCAGATGGCGGTTGATGGCACCGACCCCGAGCTCATCGAGCAGATCATGCTCACGGACCTAGACAACGTTGCGGAACGCCACGAGTCGGGCAAGTTCATATTTGACACGATCACCAAGTACGCACCGGCGATGGGCATGATCGGCACGCTGATCGGCCTGGTCGCGATGCTTGCCGACCTCTCTGACCCCGCGGCGATTGGTGCGGGTCTGGCGGTCGCGTTGCTCACCACGATGTATGGCTCGATCGTCGCTAACGCGGTATCCGGGCCGATCGCTGACCGGCTTTCGATCCGATCGGCTGAAGAAGTGCTCTACAAAACCGTCATCGTCAAGGGCGTCATGGCGATCCAGAGCGGCGACAACCCACGCGTTGTTGAACAAAAGCTACGAACCTTCCTGCCGCCAAGTTTGCGACCTAAAGAAGAGGCAGCGTAAATCGGTGGCTTGTGCTAGTTGCTGGTAACTAGTGCGAGAACGATAGGGCCGTGGTGGTTTGGCAGCCATCAGTCACCAGCCAATAGCCACGACCACTATGGGACGAAAATGCAAATGCCCACCGGCCGGTGCTCCGGAATGGATGGTGACCTATGGCGACATGGTCACTTTGCTGTTGTGCTTCTTCGTACTCATCGTTTCCTTTTCCGAGATTAAGAAGAAGGAAGAGTTTCAGTCCGTCGTCGAAGAGATTCAAAAATCCTTCGGCATGCGGGGCGGCGGCGGCAAGCTGCCGACCAAAGACGACCCGGCCTTATCGCTGATCGAACGCCTCGAAGCGATCCGCATGCGGCAGGAACGCACCCCGAACAAATCGAACGTCAAAGATCCTGGGCAGACCGGACGAGAGCCGCGCGTCACTACGATCCGTGAAGGCAAGCGTTACGCCGTCGGCGGCAAGATCCTTTTCGAGCCCGGCTCCGCTGAACTGAGTGAGAGCAGTAAGCAGATGCTCATTGATTTGGTCGGGCGTGTGAAACTGAAGGATTCGACAAACAAGATCGAAGTGGTTGGGCACGCCGCATCGATGGAGCTGGCTCAAGGCAACGGCACGTCCGGCGACCTCCGTCTACTGAGCTATCGACGCGCCGCCGCAGTCGAAGATTTCTTGACCGGTAGCGAGATTCCGCAGTCTTATCGACTCGAGGGGGCCCGGTTTATGCTTGCGGGTGCGGCGGATCGCGAGCCGATCAACCCGCGCGGGATCAACTCCGATGAATCGCGGGGCAACCGTCGGGTCGAGATCATCGTGACTGAACATGTGGTCGAGGACCGGCAGGGTAGCGAAGGGCCGCCTGAATTCTGAACAGCGTTTACGTTGATTGAACTGGACCGCGCAAAAATTGCGTGAATGATCGTGGTTTAGCAGGCAGATCGCCGATAACAAGGACAGTATGGCTGAAGAAGACAACAATACCGAGGCTCCGGCCAAGAAGAAGCTCCCGATGAAGATGATCATCATCCTCGCGGTGGTGATGGTCGTCGAAGGCCTGATCTTTGGCGCGGGCTATCTCATCTTCGGCGACGATCCACCGGCTGTGCAGGCTGAGGGGCTGGCGCTAGATGACAAGGCTGCGGAGTTTGAGCTTGTCGAGGTCCTATTGATCGGCGACAAGTTTCAGAACACCCGTCAGGGTGCGCAGGCCTATCTTTATGACGCGACGATTTACGTCGTTGTGCAAGAGCGTCACCGTGGGTATGTTGAAACCGAGATTGAAGACCAGATGGCACGCATTAGCCAAGAGGTCACGGAAGTATTCGCAAGGGCCGAGCCCGCGCAGCTCAACGAGCCTGATCGTTTGACGCTAAAACGTCAGATCCTCGACAAGTGCAAGCAGCGGTTCGGTGACGACGCTGACAGCGAGCCCTACGTACGGGACGTGGTAATCAGTAATTGGAAGCGTTTCAGCACGGATTCGTAGTAGGGGTAGGTTTCGATGTCAGATCAAAGCATGATTGATGACTTGCTGGCCCAGTCTCTCGCCGAGGCGCAGGGGCAAGTCGATGGTATTCAAGAAGACGTCGCTTCCGCGGTCGGCCCAACGGCTGGCGAGCAGGGCGGCATCGATATGCTCGGCGATGTTGATCTGGATGTCACCATTGAACTTGGGCGTACGGAGATGCTCGTCGAAGACGTGCTCCGTTTGGCAAGCGGTAGCGTGGTCGAGTTGAATAAGCTCGCGGGTGACCCGGTTGATGTCTACGTCAACAGTCGGCTCGTCGCTCGGGGCGAAGTGCTTGTGCTTAACGATAACTTTTGTATCCGGATTAGTGAGATCCTTGCGGACGTACAAGACGCGGACGTGGTACAACATGTGGCTGAAGGCGTAGCCGAGGTCGAGCCGGGCACGGCATAGGCCTCGTTAAAACGCAAGATCGAAGCGGTTGGGTTTGGTGAGGCAGGATGCCGTCGCCGCCCAGTAAAAGCCGCAGTAAAACAAACATCGGCCATGGAGGGCCAGGTTTGCAGCGTCAGCTAAAGACAACCCAAAAGCAATTCTTTTGCGCGATGGCACTGCTCTCGTTGCTCTGCTTTTCAATGGTTGCGTTACCTGTGCAGGCCCAAGACACGGCCAAGCGTATCGAGGAGATGCGTGATCAGGCTGCGGATGCGACGGTTGTAGACGAGTCTGCTGGTGCCGCTGAATCTGAAGCCGATGTTATTGCCGAGGTTGAAGAGCCATTGCCCGCGAACGAGCTGCTGCCTCTGGGGGCAGGCGAAGGTGATTTGTTTAGTGGTCAAGGCAACCAAGCCGGTGAAAGCTCGATGGGCGATGGTTGGTTGCTCAGCACGCTCGCCGCGCTCGGCGTGGTCCTCGCGATCGTGTTTGGTATCCGCTGGTTACTTAAGCGTGGCGGGGTGGTCAGTACGGCGACACCTCAGGGCGGCATCGTCGAAGTGCTTAGCCGAACAACGGTGGCGCCGCGTAGTCATGTGATCTTGATGCGTGTTGGCTCGCGGATTTTGATCGTGAGTGATTCGACGACGGGGATGCGAACCCTTGCATCGGTCCAAGATGCTGAAGAGGTCGCAGAGCTGTTGGGCACAATCGATTCGGCGAAGTCAACGAGCATGACGCAGAACTTCGGCTCGGTGATGAAAAAGCTTTCGGGCCAGTGGTCCGCTGAAGACGACGTGTTGGATGATGCGAGCGATGGGCCTGTGAGCGAGCCAAGCGCGGCACTGGATCAGGCCGAGGGCGCTTTGTCGCGTGTGCGGGGTCGACTCGCAGCACTTTCGGATACGGGAGGGCGGGCGTGAAACGCTGGACCGCTCTGTTATTGATATGGGTTGTGTTGCTCGGGTGGATGCCCGTTTCAGCTGTCGCGCAGAATGCCAATCCCTCTGGCTCGGTTTCGGTGGATTCGCCTGATGCAGCTGCAGCGACGAATACTGCTGGCGTTGATCTGGAACGAATTGCCGACCCAATCAACGCGGCGGAAGAGCTGGGAATCAGTAACCCCATCCAATTGCTTTCGCGTAGCGGCGAAGCGCTCAACGCGCTGAACCGTGGTGCCGCAGGCTTCACGGGGCAAGACACAGGGGACGGTTCACAATCAACGTCAACGGGGGCGCAAGGCGCGAACGAGGGATTGAGCACATCGCTTTCGATCTTGATGCTGCTGACGGTCTTGACGCTCGTGCCAGCGATCCTCGTGATGTGCACGAGTTTCACGCGGATTGTTGTTGTGCTCGCGCTGCTTAGGCAGGCGCTTGGCACGCAGTCGCTTCCGCCGACCCAGGTCGTGGTTGGCCTATCGTTATTCTTGACATTTTTGGTCATGGCCCCGACGCTCGATCGACTCAATACCGAGGTTTTGCAACCGATGCAGAACCCTGATATCGAGATGAACGAGATGCAGGCCTGGGAGAAGGCCAAGCAGCCGTTGCGTGATTTCATGTTTGCGCAGATCGATTATTCGGGTAACTGGGACTCGGTTTACATGTTGATGGAGTGGCGTGAGCCAGGCTCGACGAAGGATCGTAGCGACCTGCGCCGGGCAGATGTCGACATGCTGACGCTGATTCCTGCGTTCATGCTCAGTGAGTTGAAGGTCGCTTTTTTGCTTGGTTTTAGGCTATATCTGCCGTTCCTTGTGATCGACATGGTGATCTCGAGCGTGTTGATTTCGATGGGTATGTTGATGCTTCCGCCGGTGCTGATTTCGCTGCCGTTCAAGCTGCTCTTGTTTGTGTTGGTGGATGGTTGGAACTTGGTTGTCGCGAACTTGCTGAGCAGTTTTTCGATGGCTGGCGGGTAGCTGCCTTGATGCGATAGGTGCGGTGCGCGCGTTGCGAATTGGTTTTGTAATGAATTCTGGAGTGGCTCATGCTGACGGATCAACTAGTTGATGTGACAAGACAGACGCTGATGGTGATGCTCGTGCTGAGCATCCCGGTGCTTGTCGCGGGCTTGGCGATCGGCCTGATTGTCAGTGTGTTCCAGGCGGTCACTCAGATCCAAGAGCAGACGCTTAGCTTTGTGCCCAAGATCATTGGCATGGTGCTGGTTGCAATCATCGCGATGCCTTGGATGCTCGCGAAGTTGATGACGTTTAGTGCCCAGATGTTTGGCCCGATGCCAACGGGCGGTTGAGCGGTTTGAAGTTGGTTTAAAAGGAACCTTGTGATTGCCCGTCGATCTGACCCCAATTTTGCCTTACGTGCCGGTCTGGCTGATGGTCCTGTTCAGGCTCACGGGGATCTTCGTGCTTGCGCCGGTGCTAGGCAGCTCGACGGTGCCGAGGATGATCAAGGTGTTCCTCGCATTGGGTTTGTCCTTCGCGGTTTGGCCGATGCTTTGGATCGATTCCGATGCGTCGCGCAATCTTGCCGCAGCGGTGCAGGGCCTAGACCTCTGGTCCCTCGGTTTACTGGTCGCGCTCGAGCTACTGATCGGTTATGTCATTGGCTACGCGGCGTCGCTGCCGTTGACGGGGATGCAGCTGGGCGGGCACATCGTGGATCAACAGATGGGCTTGGCTGCGGCACAGCTTTTCAACCCCGAGTTCGACGACCAGACCGGCGTGACGGGGCAGTTGCTGTTCATGTTCGCGCTGGCGTTGTTCGTTGCGGCTGGCGGACTCAACGTCATGCTGCACACGCTCGCGCAGACGTTTCGCCACGTTCCGCTAGGCGGGTTTGCGAGCTTCGATCAGATCGTCACGATGGTTGTTGGCATGATCACGATCATGTTCGAGCTGGGCTTGCGCATCGCGGCACCGTTGCTATGCTTGATGTTCCTGATCAGTGTCGGCATGGGTTTTTTGATGCGGACCGTCCCGCAATTCAATATTTTGAGCGTTGGTTTTGCGATCCGAATCCTGTCGAGCCTAGCGATCATGATGATGCTGATCGGTGCGATCGCAGGGGCGTACGGCAATATGACCGGCGAGATCCTAGGCACGCTGATGCGTTTCTTCGAGGCCGAGCCGCCGCCGCTGCCAGGGCCGCAGCGGATTCAATAGTTCTGGATAAGTAGTTGATGACACAAGCCGCAGGATGCGGTTTTTGAAAGAGGCCATGGATGGCTGAGAGCACTGGACAAGAAAAAACCGAAGCACCAACAGCTCGTCGTATTCGCGAGGCACGCGAAGAGGGCAACATCGCGCGCAGCACCGACCTGACTGCGGCGCTCATGTTGCTCGCGTCGATCATCTTGCTGTACATCCTCAGCGGGCGTTTGTTCGAGGCGATGGCCGCGGTGTTGCATCGTCTGCTTAGCTCGGTCGACGCGGTCAACCCGACGCGGGCCGACGACCTAGGCCCGATCTGGGACTACCTGCTGGGCCTGGTTGGCTGGACCGTTATGCCGCTACTCATCGCGGTGGCAGGGGTCGGTATGTTGGTTACCGCGGGCCAGACCGGGCTCATGCTCACTGGCAAGCCGATCGTGCCCAAGTTCAGTCGAATCAATCCGCTAAGCGGTGTTAAGCGATTGGTTGATGCACGGGCCGCGATCCGTTTGGTGATGAGCCTAGGCAAAGTGGCCATCATCTCGGCGGTCGCGATCTACATGATCATGGCCGAGATCGACGCGATCGCGGCATTACCCATGATGACGCTGGGTGCTGCGACCGTAGCCTCGGGGCACATGACGTTTATGCTCTCGATCAAGCTCGCGGCGTTGTTGGTGATCCTTGCTTTGTTGGACTTTTCATTCCAAAAGTATCAGCACATCAAAGACATGCGGATGACCAAGCAGGAAGTCCGCCAAGAGATGAAAGACATGGACGGCGACCCGCTGATGAAGCAACGCCGACAGCGTGTCGCACGCCAACTCGCGATGCAGCGGATGGCTCAGCAGGTGCCACAGGCCGACGTCATCCTCACCAACCCGACACACCTATCGATCGCACTTCGTTACGACTCGGACAGCATGCGTGCCCCGAAGGTGATCGCAAAGGGCGCCGACTTCATGGCGATGCGGATCCGGCAGATCGCCACCGCCAACGGTATCCCGCTCGTTGAGCGTAAACCTCTTGCTCGTGCGTTGTATAGCAGTATCGAGGTCGGCGACGAAGTTCCGGAAGAACACTACGCCGCAGTAGCGGAGATCCTTGCTTACGTCTATCGCCTCAGTGGAAAGGTTGCGAGCTAAACACTAAAGACTCATGGCTAAAAGCATCAGCATGAATTCGATGCCCGTTTGGGTGCAGAAGGTCAACGCGAATCGCGGGCTGATGGTGCCTATCGCGCTGATCAGCTTGCTTGCGGTGATCATCGTGCCGTTGCCGCCGATGGTCATCGACTTGTTGTTAGTCGCGAACCTTGCGCTGGCTGCGTTGATCTTGCTGACAACGATTTTCGTTGATTCGCCTTTGGATTTTTCGGTGTTTCCATCGCTGTTGTTGTTCACGACCATGTTTCGTTTGGTCTTGAACATTGCGACGACACGGATGATCCTGACCGCAGGTACGGACGAAAGTATTGCGACGACCGAAGAAGCGATGAGCGTGGCGGGAAAGCTCATCCAGTCGTTTGCGGAGTTTGTTGCGGGCTCAGAGCCTGTGGTTGGCGTGATCCTGTTTGTGATCTTGATCGTGATCCAGTTTGTCGTGATCACCAAGGGCGCGACACGTATCTCGGAAGTCGCGGCGCGCTTCATGCTCGACGGCATGCCCGGCAAGCAGATGGCCGTCGACGCCGACCTCAACGCAGGCCTGATCAACGAGCAGCAGGCGAGGGACCGTCGCGACACGATCCAACACGAAGCGGACTTC
This sequence comes from Phycisphaeraceae bacterium, assembly GCA_045105055.1. GTDB lineage: Bacteria > Planctomycetota > Phycisphaerae > Phycisphaerales > Phycisphaeraceae > JAHQVV01. Next base: position 7,398 of record JBGCDC010000281.1, read on the forward strand.
CACGGTGCGATGGATGGTGCGTCTAAGTTTGTCCGTGGCGATGCTGTCGCGGGCATCATCATCACGATTGTCAACATCGTCGGCGGCCTAGCCATCGGCATGGCGATGAAGGGCTGGTCCTTTGGCGAATCGGTCGAAGTGTTTACAAAGCTGACCATCGGTGACGGCCTAGTCTCGCAAGTCCCCGCGTTTCTCATCGCGCTGGCGGCGGGTTTGATCGTGACGCGGTCGTCCAGCCGATCCAACCTCAACACGGAACTGACCGAGCAACTCACCGGCAAGGCCCCGGCTCTTGGCATCACGTCTGGCTTCCTCGCGATGCTTGCGTTGACGCCACTACCCACGATCCCGCTGCTCGTGCTTGCTGTGATCGTCGGCGCCATGGCTTGGCGAAGCAAGAAGGTCGGTGAAGAAGAGGTCGAGCAAGAGCGTCAGCAAGCGGAGAAAGCCGATGCGCCTAAGCCGCCCGAACCGATCGAACAAGCAATGACCGTGGATGCGCTCGAGCTCGAGGTCGGCTACGCGCTCGTCAAGCTCGTCGACACGACTCAAGGCGGCGATCTGCTCGAACGCGTGTCCAACGGCCGACGCCAGCTCGCCACGGAGTACGGCCTCGTCATGCCGCCGGTGAGTATTAAGGACAACGTACAGCTTCCGCCCAACGAGTACCGCTTGAAAATTCGTGGCAACACTGTTGCGACGGGTAAGGCGTATCCCGGCCAGTTTTTTGCAGTGGACAACGGCCTCGCCACGCCTGAAGAAGATGGCCTGCTTAATGGCATTCCTTCGAAAGACCCTGCGTTTGGCCTGCCTGCATGGTGGATAGATGCGGGTCAGCGTCAGCGTGCCGAGTCGCTCAATTACATTGTGGTTGAGCCGAGCATGGTGGTGACGACGCACCTGATGGAGGTCGTGAAGGATCACGCGGACGAGATGCTGTCGCGCGAAGAGACGAACAATTTGATCACGCAGTTGCGCGAGAAGGCGCCGAAGCTATGCGACGAAGTGCTTGGCAAAGTCGGCGCGACCGAGGTGCCGCTGATTCGGCCGGGCGAGCTGCAGAAGGTCTTGCAGAACCTGCTGCGAGAACGCGTCCCAGCACGCGACCTCGAAACAATCGTCGAGACACTTGGCGACTGGGGCACGCGAACCAAGGACCTCGACGTGTTGACCGAATACGTTCGCAACGCGCTGCGTCGAACAATCTGTGCGCAGTACACCGTGCAGGAGCAAGAGGATCCGCTGGCCGCACCGGAGACCGCGAAGATGGTGGAGAAGCTGTATTGCGTTTCGCTGGACCCGGCGATCGAGGACCAGATCAATAGCTTCATCCAACGATCTCCCGAGGGTACGAGCATGACGATCCCGCCTGCGGTCGCAAATAAGATCACCAGCGCGATCCTCGCCGAGGTCGATCGGTTGGTTCGAAGCGGTAAGCACCCGGTCATTCTTGCGTCGCCACAGGTTCGTGCTCAGGTGCGCAAAATCGTCGAGCCGCACCTGCCCAACGCGGCGGTGCTTGGTTATAACGAAGTATGTAAAGGCGTCGAGGTCGAGTCGGTGGGCCTGGCGCATATGGATTCGTCTGCACAATCTGCCGACATGGCTCGCGCGCCTCAAGGCGCTGCGGTATGATGCAAGCCAACGTGTAACGCCGACGATGGATCGTCTGGCTTACATGGTCTCGTCAGGTCTCAACACAGGCATGGATGCTTATGAAAACCTTCACAGCTAAGTCAATGCCCGAGGTGCTCGCGCTGGTCAAACAGACCTACGGTAGCAACGGTGTCATCCTGCATACGCGCAGCTTTAAGAAGGGCGGCGTGCTAGGCATGGGGGCTAAGCAGTACGTCGAAGTCACCGCGACCGACGGCCGACAACTCGCAAAAAAATATCAACGCAAGCCCGACCCCGCCGCGCGGCAGCGCAGTCTCCGTGCGCAGCAGCCTTTGTCGCAAGTGCTTCCGCCGACACGCTCGCAGCCGCCGCGCGTCAATGAGCCGAGCGCGGGCGACTTGATCCGTAAGACTTATGCGGCGGCGCGATCCGACCTTGGTGGCTCGCCTGCTGCGGCCATGACTGCTGCGCGTCCGCAAAGCCAAGGCATCATCTCGCAAGCGATGACGCCCGAACCGATGACACGCGAAATCCCGAAGCCAGTCGAAGTCCCCGCGGTCACGATCCAATCGCCCCCGCCGGATAGTCAGCTCACCGACGAGCTGTCTGCGATGAAGCAGATGATGGTCAAGATGATGCGTCAGCAGAAGGCGGCGATGCCGCAGGGCGAAGATGCGCCGTGTAGCGCGATGCCCGAGTTGCCTGACCCGCTGGTTGGGCATTACCTCAAATTGATTGAGCAAGAGGTCGCTGAAGAGCTGGCCGAGGAAATTGTCACGCACGTCAGTGGGGCGTTGTCTAAGCAGGCGCTGGCCGATACGGACGCGGTACGCCGAGCGGTACACGACGAGATCGCGCGTCGCTTGCCAGTGCAAGGCGGCACGGGCAAGCTCGATGTGCCCGAAGACGGTCGGCCGTGCACCATTGCGCTCATCGGCCCGACCGGTGTCGGCAAGACGACGACCATCGCCAAACTCGCCGCGACATTCAAGCTCAAGCAGGGCAAGAAGGACGGCCTGATCACCATGGACACCTACCGCATCGCTGCGGGCGAACAGCTCCGGACTTATGCCGGGATCATTGGTCTGCCTTTGAAAGTGGTGAATACTGCTGAGCAACTCACCGAAGCGATCGCGGGCTATCAAGACCTCGACGCGATCCTCATCGACACCGCGGGCCGATCGCAGAAGGCCTGTGAAAAGCTTGGCGAATTGAACCAGATCCTCGCTGTCGCGAACCCGCACGAGGTGCACCTGGTGCTGTCGTCGACGGTCAGTCAGAAGGTCTTGCTGCAGACGATTGATCGGTTCTCCGCGGTGCACGCCGACCGGATCATCTTCACGAAACTGGACGAGGCGGTGACGGGCGGGGTGCTATTGAACGTCGCCAAGCGCGTGGGCAAGAAAGTCAGCTATATTACGACTGGGCAAGAGGTGCCCCACGAGATCGAGCCGGGCAATTCGGATCGACTCGCATCGTTGGTAATGGGAGAGGGTAGCGGAGACGAATGACCGTGGATCAAGCCGAGGTACTTCGGGGATTGATGAGGCAAAGTGCTCAACAAGGGCACGAGCTATCGGTTCACCCTGAGCAGCCCCGGCCACGTCTCGCGCAGGCTCTAGCGATCTCAAGCGGCAAGGGCGGCGTCGGCAAGTCAACGATGGCGGTGAATCTGGCGATCCTGCTGTCGCGGATGGGCCGAAAGGTCGCGCTGCTCGACGCGGACATGGGCACCGCGAACGCGGATGTGCTTTGCAACGTCATGCCGGTGCATACTTTGGCTCATGTCGTGACTGGCCGAAGGCAGATCGAAGAGATCGTCATCCAGGCGCCCGGCGGGTTTTCACTGATCCCTGGCGCCTCGGGCTTAGCACAGATGGCAGCCCTGGGGCATCGTGAGCGACAGCGTTTGATGGATCAGTTTGCTCGGCTTGAGCGGGCCTACGACGTGCTATTGATCGACACCGGCGCGGGTATCGGCCCGAGCGTGCTCAGCCTGCTCACGGCATCCGACCGTGTCTTGATCGTGACGACGCCAGACCCGACCGCGATCACTGACGCATATGCCGTCATCAAAACCGCGCATCGGCAGAATAAAAATATCGATGTCAGGCTGCTCGTGAATCAGGCGAACGACCCTGCGGAAGCGATGCAGGTTTACACGCGCGTTGCGAACGTCTGCCAAAAGTTTCTTGGTCTTGATGTGCCTTACGCCGGTTGCGTGTTGAGCGATCCACTGGTGCGCATGTCGATCCGCAACCGTCGCCCCTTCGCACTAGATTCGAAGCAAGCGCAGGCAACACTCGCGCTCAGCGCGCTTGCGCATCGTCTCGATAAACATGCTGCTGAGCCGGAACCGGCGCGCGGTGGTTTGCTGCGTCGGATGACGACGCGTCTTGTTGGCGGGTGAACCATTTTCTTTCAACATTAAAAAGTCGCACGTTTTAATGTGTGATTGCTATTGATTAAAGTCTTGAAACGCATTGCGCCGAAGGCATGAGTGGTGTGATCTCTATTCATATCGTGAAGCCTGCAACTTTTTTTTCAACATCTCTCATCAATGCTTCCATCTTCTTGGTAAATTCGGTAAACTGGCGACGCGTAAACAAGGAAGTTATACGCATCAAGCCTTTCAAGCGTTAGTCATTAACGCCAGCAACGGAGTGCTCGTAATCCCAGCCCGTGTCATTGCAACTAGTTTCGCGCTTCTGTGTTTCGCTTCGACGATCGCAGTAGGGATGTTCAACGGCAACACTTGGCCGTCGATTATCACTAGCGCATTACTTGTTTGTCTGTTGGCTTGGGTGATCGGGTCGGTGCTTGGTGCGTTGATTCTCCGCAGTGTGAACGAACAAATCGAGCAACACCGCTCGAAGAATCCGATCCCGGAAGAGTCCGAGATCTATACAAACGATCCCGTGCAGACGGGTGCCAGTTAAATCGTGTGAAAAGGTAATAAACGGCCGGTTCCCGATTCTTATTGATATTCATTCCATCCGCCCGCCCTCGCAAGGACGCGATGCGGCAGACCGGTCAAGGAGCAGACCATGGCCCGAATCAGGCAAGCACATCGAAAACCCACGCCCGAGCAGCAAGAGGCCATCAAGAAGGTCTGGGTGAAGTACAAAGCGAAGCCGACCGAGGCGATGCGCAACGAACTCATGGAGTTCTACCTCCCGCTCGTCCGCTACAACGCAGAGCGCGTTCACACCAAGCTCCCCGATGAGGTGGATGTCGACGACCTGATGTCCGCCGGTATCTTCGGCCTGATGGACGCGATCGATGCGTTCGACATGGAGCGTGGCGTTAAGTTTGAAACCTACTGTGCCCCGCGTATCCGTGGTGCGATCCTCGACGAACTGAGATCCATGGACTGGGTACCTCGCCTGGTCCGCTCGCGTTCGAGCCAAGTCAATCAAGCCCGCGGCTCGTTCCTTATGGAGCATGGCCGAGCACCCACAGACGAAGAACTATGCGACAAGATCGGCGTCGATCAAGACGAGTACGCCAAGATTCGTAAAGATGCTGGCGCGGTCTCTACGGTTTCGCTGAGCCGAAAGTGGTTTGAGACCGACTCGAACAAAGATGTCCGCGAGATCGATGTGCTCAAGGACACACGCCAAGTCAACCCCCTAACCGCAGTGCAGAAGCGTGACCTCAAGGACGTGATCACCAAGGGTCTGACCCGTGCTGAGCGTCTCATCATCATCCTCTACTACTACGAGGAAATGACGATGAAAGAGATCGGCGTGACACTAGACCTCTCCGAGTCGCGCGTCAGCCAAATGCACTCGTCGATCTTGGCACGACTGAAGGCTCAGCTTCAGCACCGTACGAACGATATCGAAGAAGAGATTTAGTCCAGACGATTCATTCAAGCGAATAAAAAACCCGCCGCAAGGACGGGTTTTTTTTATAGATTGATCTGACTGCTTCGGCTTACGCGTCTTCTTTTTCTGCGGGCTTCACCTTAGTGATGAACTTATTGGGTTCTTTGTCGAACTTACCTTTGCAGCCGCCGCAGCAAAAGCCGATGGTCAGTGTCGAGCTGGTCTTCGCAGGTCTGCCGTTAAAGATGCAGGTGCCCGGCTCGGCTTCGGCCGCTTTGGCTAGGTGTTTGGCGGGGTCTTTGTCGAACTTGGCTTTGCAGTTCTTACAGCAGAATTCGACCTTGTAGTCGGAGGTTTTGGTTGCATCAACATCTTGGCCAGCGATCGGGCACTTGTCGTTGAAGATGGTCTTTGTTTCTTCGGAAGCTTGCGCTAGGCCGAGGCAAAGCGTGAGGACGAAGAGGCAAGTGAGTGTGGTCCATTTTTTCATGGTCGTATCCTTGGTGAGGGTGTCTAGCAATTTGCCGCTCGATGCGACGGCTATCGCCTATTCTAGGCCAAAGTTTCTCTCATTAGAAGATATCGCAACAGTACTTGTTGCCGACCATCGCATCGATGGCGTTTTCAACGAAATCTCAACGCTTTAACCCTTCCGATTTCCGAGGGCGTTATCATGCCAGCCCCATGGCGGATATCACCCAACAACTTAAAGACGTTCTCTCCCAAGCACTCGCCGCGGCCTTTGGCGATGAGTATGCCGACGCGGACCCGATGCTGAACCCTGCGGGGAATCCGAAGTTCGGCGACTACCAGGCCAACCTCGCGATGAAGCTGGGCAAGCAGCTTGGTAAGCCGCCACGTGAGATTGCACAGGCGGTCGTTGATCAACTCGCAACAGGCACACTGATCGAAAAGGTCGAAATCGCTGGGCCTGGGTTCATCAACCTGCATCTATCTAAAGACACGCTGGCTAGTGCGGCGCTAGCGATCCTTCGAGATGATCGGCTAGGCGTAGCGCCGCTCGCTGAGCCGACGACCGTGGTCGTAGATTACTCCAGTCCAAACGTCGCGAAGGAAATGCACGTCGGGCACCTCCGCTCGACGGTCATCGGCGACGCGATCGCGCGCGTGCTCACGTTTCAAGGCCACAATGTCATCCGACAAAACCACGTCGGCGACTGGGGCACGCAGTTCGGTATGCTCATCGAGCACCTTACTGAAACCGGCCAGGCCGGCCGAGAGAGCCTGGGCGATTTAACCAAGCTTTATAAGCAATCTAAGGCCCGGTTTGATGCGGAGCCTGACTTCGCCGACCGAGCGAAGAAGCGTGTCGTCGCGCTGCAAGGCGGTGACGAAGCGACGCTTGCGGCGTGGACGAAACTCGTTGCGCAGAGCAAGATTTACTTTGCGGCGATCTATGAACGGATGGGCGTCCTGCTCGAGCCGGGCGACATCCGGGGCGAGAGTTTTTATAACGACAAGCTGCCGGGCGTCATTGATCGGCTCAAGCAAGACGGCGTCTTGCAGGTCAGTCAGGGCGCGGGCGTCGTGTTTGTTGATGGCTTTAGCGATAAGGATGGCGACCCGTTACCGATGATCGTGCAGAAGTCTGATGGCGGGTACCTCTACGCGACGACCGACCTCGCGGCGATCCGATATCGCGTTGATGAGCTGCACGCCTCGCGGATTATTTATGTGACGGATGCGCGTCAATCGCAGCACTTTGCGATGGCGTTCAAAACGGCGACGAATGCGGGTTGGCTAGGCGGTCATGCGAAGCTTGAACACGTACCGTTTGGCACGGTGATGGGTGAGGATGGTAAGCCTTTCAAGACGCGCGATGGCAATGTGGTTCGGCTTGTCGATCTCATCGACGAGGCGGAGTCGCGGGCGATCGCGGTTTGCAAAGAAAAGAATCCTGAACTGGCGGGCGACGAAGCGGAGCATGTGGGCAAGGTCGTTGGGCTTGGCTCGCTGAAGTATGCCGACCTGTCTAGCGATCGAGTCAAAGACTACAAGTTCAGCTGGGGCCGGATGCTCGCGCTGGATGGCAACACCGCGCCGTACCTGATCAATGCGTACGTCCGCGTGCATGGCATCTTCCGCAAGGGCGAGATCGATTTCGCTTCGCTGGCTGTTGAGCATGTCGAGGTCCAAGAGCCTGCGGAGAAGGCGTTGGTGCTCAAGCTGATGCAGTTCGGTGCAACGGTTGATTCGGTTGCGGATTCCTTAGAGCCGCACCGGATGTGCAACTATCTCTACGAGTTGGCTTCCGCGTTTCACAAGTTCTTCGAGTCTTGCCCGGTGCTTCGCAGCGATGTGGCCCCGGGAGTGAAGCAAGGCCGTTTGGCGTTGTGCAAGTTGGTCGCGTTGACGCTCGAGCGTGGCTTAGGCCTGCTCGGGATCGGCGTGGTCGAGCGGATGTAGTTTCTTGGCTGCGATTGAATACGCGTGGCAATCGGAACCGAAACAGCGCGATACTCAGCTTGATTGATGATTTTTAGTCGTGATCGATTGCAATCGCGTTGCGGGATAGGCCGAGCTGTTGCCTTAGTTCGTAGGCGATCCATTCGAGTTCTTCGTCGTCGAGTTGTTTGAGCAGACCGACGGCTTTGCCTCGCTTGGGATGGATTTGAAGCTCTTGTATCGGTTGGTCGTTGACGGACATGTTCGAATCGCCAACGCGGATATGAGAGAGCTGCTCGCTGGTCCAGCTGAGTTCGCGCGGTTTACGCACGGGGCTGACACGGTGGAACGCGAGGACGGCTTCTGGTCCGCTGCCAATGACGACGAGGCTGGATCGGCTCTTACCCAAGTGCGCCGCAAAGGCGCCCAGAAAGATGCCTACCGCGACGAAGGGGATCATGAACAGCAGCATGAAGAGCGGGCTTGCATTGGAGGATGTGGTAAAGCTGCCATTGATCATCGAGAGGACCATGACCGAGATGAAGACGATGATGAAGCCGTTCCAGAGGATGGAGAAGAAGCCGATGCCTTTGGATCCGCGGAGCCAGCCGGTGGGCGGGATGTCGATGGTTAGGCCGTGGTCTTGGAAAGTCAGCAGGGCTTTTGTATCGCTGGGTTGTTCGACTTTGGGTTCTCGTTGTTCCGGGTCGTCTTTATCGCTTCCGAATGTGGTGGTGACTTCGAGATCGGCGAGTTGAGGGTTGATGCCGAGTTCATCAACGAGCTGTTGCATCCAGGTCTTTGGATAGCCCCACGCGACAACGAAGACGGCGGACTTTCCGGTCTGGTCGGTGTTGGCGATGAGCACGCTGACGTTTTCCATAGGCACTTTTGGGCCGCCGTTGGTGGAACTGGTGCCGACGTTGATCTCGAATCCGGTGATGCGTTCGGTGTTGATTCGTCGGGTCCATCGCAGCAGGAAAAAGCGGTCGGTGGTCGTTATTTCTTGGTTGCGCATCGTGACGGCGGTGCGGCCGTAGCGGAGGACGAGCCCGACGAGCACGATGAAGCAACCCAAGAGTGTTGGGATGGCTTGGGCGATGAGCCAGACAAGATCGAAGACGGCGGCGGCCGGGTCTGCGTTGAAGTTGGGTAGCGTGACCGGGCCGTTGATACCGAACAGGGCGGCGACGAAGATGCCGACCGCGATGAAGATGAAGGGCATGTACCAGCCCGCGCCCCAGGTTCGGCGGGGTAGATCCCATTGCGTGCCTGAGCCGGGCATTAGCTGGCCGGTGAGACTGAAGGGTGGTGGTTGTCCGGGCATGGTATTGATCATATCGGAGAGCGGGGCGGGCTATGCCGCTTCATCTTTATGTGGCGTTAAACTCTTGGCATGCAACTCGACATCGCACTGAAAGAATGGGCCATCGTTTGTGATTTTCTTGCGCAGGGTAAGTGTGCGTTGCTATTGCGGAAGGGGGGGATTCATGAGGCGGGTGGGCCGGGGCGGTTTGCGTTGAATCACGATCGGTTTTTGATGTTCCCTGCGTGGGAGCACGAGCGGTTGGATTGGATTAAGCCGACGTGGCTGGCCTCGGCCGCCGGAATTGATTTAGAGGTTGATGAGCCTGAGAAGGCTGAGCCTTCGCTTGTTGGGTTTAAGTGTTACGCGGAGGCGGCGAAGATTTGGGAGGTGCCATCGCGGGAGGCGTTTGAGGGGCTGGATGATTTGCACCCTTGGGCGGAGCCACAGGTTGAGATGCGGTTTGGGTATAAGCCTGATCGGCCGTTGTATCTGTTGGCGCTGCGTGCTTATCGGATGCGGGAGGCGGTGGTGGTGCCGAACCGTGACAGCTTTGCGGGGTGCGTGAGTTGGGTGCCGTTGGGATCCGACGGCGAGGGTGATGGTGAGAGCGAGGGTGATGGGTTGGATGTGAGCGGGGCGGAGGCGGCGATGTCGGATGAGGCGTTCGCGGGAGTGCTTAAGCGGGTGGATGAGGCGTTTGGGGTGTAGGGGTGTTGCTTGCAGGCGTTGCGGGGATTGGGGTGGTGTGGTTTTGTGCGCGCGGGGACTGGGGTTGGTGTAGAGGTGAAGGGGGTTGATGGTTTGAGCTTTTGTGCGCGGATGATGGGGATTAGCGATCGACCCCGCCGCGTGGCCCGGATCGGGCAAGCAGTGGGCTTCTTGGGGCGGGGTATTCGGTGTGGGGGTGGGGTTGTGATTGAGAGAGGGGGATTGTGCTGATTAGTGAAAGCGACCAGTGAAGGATTACGCACTTTTGCGCGGCGCGTTCGCGCGGCGGTGTTCCGATAATTGGCGCTGGGCGATCCGGTCAAGCTGAGGGGGGTGCTATCCCCGATAACGCGGAGGTGAGGCGGCAGTTGTGCCGCTTGGATGACCGTCAGGGAAAGGCCCGAGCAATGCGGAACAAGATGACAACCAGCCTGGCTCTCTTGTTGATGACAATGGTCTGTTTGGCCGGCTGCAAGCAGTACTACAACGGCTCGTTCGGCCTAGGCCAGGGCGACTACAACACGGTCAACAAATATCACCAAGACCGCGAACAGCGTCTGATCGAAGAAGATCAGAAGCAAGCCAAGCTCGCGGCACAGGCCAACGGGACCAAGAGTGGCGGCACAGCTACTCGTCCTGACCAGCAGCCTAGCCAAGTCGCTGAGCCTGTGATTTATCCAGAGCATTCGGATCAGCCCGAGCGGCCGATCGGCGACTTGCATGGTGCGTTTGATTCGCCCAAGCCCGCTCCGCTTCAGCCGTACGCCTCGACTCGACCGATCCAGCCCAACCATCAGAACGCTTCGAACCCGATCGATATCTACGGCGACATCGCGGGCAGGAGTGGATCCGCCAGCCCGCTAGACTCGACGGGGCAGCTCCGCCGCATCAGCTTGACTGAAGAAGGCGCTGATTTTGATGTCACGATCGACAAGGCGGGCGAGCACCTGCTGTATAGCTCGACTCGGCACCGCGAGACCTCGGACATCTACCGACAACGCATCGACGGATCAGCGATCACTCAGCTGACCGACGACGCGAGCAACGACGTGATGCCCGCGCTGAGCCCGGATGGTAAGACGATCGCGTTCTCTTCGGACCGTAGTGGCAACTGGGACATCTACCTGATGGATGCCGACGGCGGCCCAGCGGTTCAACTGACCAATGACCGGACGCATCAGATCCACCCGAGCTTTTCGCCTGACGGAAAGCACTTGGTTTATAGCTCGTTGAGCGATCGCTCCGGGCAGTGGCAGTTGGTTGTGATCGATGTGGCGAACCCAACAACGAAGCGATACATCGGCCACGGCTTGTTCCCGCAGTGGTCGCCAAAGGACAACACGATCTTGTATCAGCGGGCTCGTGAACGAGGGACGCGCTGGTTTAGCGTCTGGACGGTTGAGCTTGATGAGCGTGGCGAAGCGGGCAGTCCGACAGAAGTGGTCTGGTCGAGTGAGTTCGCGTGTATTACGCCTTCGTGGTCGCCTGATGGAAAGGCTGTGGTTTTTTGCACGGTATTGAATCCTGACGCCGATACGCAAGGAGAGCGGCCTGCGGAATCCGATGTTTGGATTGCCAGGGCCGACGGCAGCGCTCGTACGAAGATGACCCGCGGCCGGTTTGCGAATCTTCAGCCGGTATGGTCCGGCGACAACGCGATTTACTTCGTCTCGAATCGGGCAACGAACGGCGTCGAGAACATTTGGGCACTAGACCCAGACGACGCGGTGAAGATTGCATTCGGTGTACAGACGGATGAGACACAAACGGCCGACGTGCCGACAGACTGATCAGGACGATCGGTTGATAGACAACGACGCGTCGGCGGAGGCCTGACGTGAATAACCCCCGGCATGATGCCATGACAAGTGAACAGATTCGATTGATCATGATGCGCGTGCTGCTGCTTGCAGTGGTCGCGGGCTTCGTAGTCGGCTGTCAGAAGCCGATCGTGGAGCGACGCATCGAGGCACCGTACGCGGAGCGTCAGGTCTGGGCCATCGCACCGCTGCGAAACGAGTCGGGTAGCCGAAGCGCGAACGGCATGCAGATGGCTGATGAGCTGACGCGGGCGTTTGAGCAGGTCATAGGTATTGATGCCTTGCCTGTGAACCGTGTGCTCGAAGCGATGGACGCCTTACGGATGACGGAGATACGAACAAGAGAAGACGCGATCCACCTGCGTGAAGCACTGGGTGTGGATGCGTTGGTCGTGGGGAGTATGACGCACTATGACGCGTACGACCCGCCGAAGATTGGGCTGGCTTTGGACCTGTATGCCTGGCCGGTTGAGAGTCGCGGCAGCGGCCTGGATATCCGGGGCCTGTCGTGGGCACCGACCGCTGACAAAGCGGGGATCCGACGCGGCACGCTGTATCGGCCCGACCAGCCGGTGACGACGGTGTCGGCTTACTTCGACGCGTCAGGGATTGGCACGAAACAACTTTTAGATGAATACGCCTATGGGCGTGGCACGACGCCCAACGCGCTGCACGAGCGGCGTCTGTACACGATCAATATGAATCTGTTCCAAGAATTTGCGGGCTTTGAAATGGGCTCGCAGTTGATATGGGCCGAGTGGCAACGCTTGGCAAGAGGGACACGGGTGAGTGGGCCACAGCCTGCTCGCGAAGCAAATCAAAGCCCCTGACCGGCGCATCGATGCGTCGGCAAGAGGCCGGAGCACGACGATGTCGGACACGACGAAACCTAAAAAAACGCAAGTCACGCCAGACTCTGCCGCGCAGTTTGAACAGCTCGGCGAACACGAGTGTGCGCTAGTGAAGAACGGCAAGCGTTATGTGTTTGGCTGTGCACCGGGGCATGAGGCGCAGGCATTGAACGAAATCGCAGAGATGGTGACACGCAACGACACGGACCTGACATGGTTCGATGCAGCGGTGTTGTCTCACCAACTCGGTGAACGGATGAGTAAGCGACTCAGCGAGCTTGGAGCCCCAAGGCTCTCGGCCTGATTTAGACGAACTGGTATTGATCAAACGCCTCGTGGACGGGGCGTCAACCGCACGGATGCAGACGAGTTAAGGAACGGCAAACCATGTCAGAAACGCAAACCGAGCAACAACCCGAGCTCATCAACCAGTTCGTGGACTATCTCCGCAATGAGCGGCACTTCAGCCCATACACCGCACGGTGCTACGGCGCCGACCTGCGTCAGTACGTCGAGTACCTCAATTCGCCTAGCGCGGTTGACTCGGCCGCTGCGACCGCGATGCAAGAGCTCGACCCATCGACCAGCAACGACCCGCTGCACATCGGCGACAAGCTCAAGCAGGCCGACCCGATGGTCGTCCGAGGCTTCCTGAGCCACCTCGACCAGTTCGGCTACTCGCCTGCAACCACCGCACGGAAGATCGCAACGCTGCGTTCGTTCTATAAGTGGATGAACAAGCGAGCCATCATCGAGACGAACCCGATGCTGCTGATCCGTACGCCTAAGCAGACCAAGCGACTGCCCAAAGCCATCACCGTCGAGCAGGTTGAAACCCTTCTCTCCGCACCGGACAACCGCGACACCCTCGGTGCTCGTGACCGTGCGATCTTGGAAACGCTCTACTCGACCGGCGTCCGCGTCAGCGAGCTCGTTGATTTGAACCGCAACGACCTCGACCACCCCGGACAGACCATGCATGTCCGCGGTAAAGGCAAGAAAGAACGCATCGTTCCGCTTGGCAGCCATGCCATGGCCGCGATCCGCCACTACCTTACGCTCCTCGAGCCGGACCAACGGTTTACCGAACTGCGTCAGGAATCGATGACCAACGCGGGCGTCGCGCTGTTCGTCAATAAGAACGGCGGGCGACTGAGCTCACGCTCCGTGCGTCGTAAGCTCGACAAGTACCTCAAGGAAGCTGGCCTGGATCCACAGATCAGCCCGCACACCCTGCGTCACTCCTTCGCGACGCACCTCTTGGACAACGGCGCAGACCTTCGCTCCGTCCAGGAACTGCTCGGCCACCAGTCGCTCAGTACGACCCAGGTCTACACACACCTCTCGTCGATGCGGCTACGCACCGCTTACGACGACGCTCACCCCCGAGCAGTGTGATAGCGCGTTTGATCGCGAAACAACTTAAGCATCAGTGTAAAGGGCCCCTCCTAACGGCGGGGTTCTTTCTTTTGGTTGTCACGATCACGGTGTCCAGCGAAGGCACATGATTCACTTCCACGATCTCGATCCAAATCTAGAATTTGTGGTGGATTGATCGAGAAATCGAGCTACATGCCTTGTTAGTACTCAAGTATGCAGCAGCCGAGGAGTTACCCAAAGGTGTTCCCCCATAGGCGTTCCCAGCGTATCGCTATTTGTCACTTTATTCATAAAATCCTTTGTTTTGTTGATGAAAACGCTAAGCCTTCTGGCATAATTCATTCCAACGAATCACTTTTTACTCAGGAAGCCAAAATGAAACTACGCAACGGAATGCAACTCGGTCTAGCTGGCATGCTCCTCGCAGGTAATGCGTCAGCAGTCGTTCTAGCGGAATACACCTTCACTAGCGGCTCATTGGCTTCGACTGATACGGAGCTAACGACGCTAGCCACGGACATTAACTTTGATGCATGGGTGGGTAACGCTGCTTATCCTGGCGGCGATACGCCGGTTGTATCCGGCGATCAATTCGTTGCCCGTACAAGCGTGACGAATCCCGCTGCTACGACTGGCATCACTGAACTCGCCGCAGCTTTGAGTGCGGACAACTTCATTGAGTTTACGATTACTGGAACGGATTTCGATGTCACATCGGTCAGCTTTGATTACGAAGTTGCCGGCTCGAACACATATAAATACAGAGCATTCGTCCTCAGCGATGTGACAGGCTCGGTTGAGCAGGGATCGTCTGCCGAACTTGTGTCAACGGCCGCGAGTGAGGCTGTGGCCGCATCGGCTATCGTTACCAGCGATTGGGAAGACTTGAACTCGCTGACGGTGAAGATCTATGTTGCTGACAGCACGACGCAAACGAATGGTTTCCACCGTATCGACAACATTATTGTTGAAGGCACCCCCGAGCCTGGCTCCTTAGCTCTTCTCGCTGTAGACGGGCTTTTCGTACTTCAACGCCGTCGCCGTAACTGACGCTAGGATTACAAAGCATACCCATGAAAAATCCCTCGCTTAGGCGAGGGTTTTTTGTAAGCGGG
>JBGCDC010000282.1:0-8081 GCA_045105055.1 Phycisphaeraceae bacterium
CCCTCGCCGCTCAATCCGGCACCATCGCAGGTGTGAGTCTGAGCCGCCCGCATGATGTGGTGATCGATCCGGACACGAACTGGCTCTACGCGATCAATCCCAATTCAGGCGACGTATTCCGATTCTCGGCCATCGGGCAAAACGAAACGAAACTCAACCTGTCGAGCGAACTTGGCGGCTACTCGCGTAGCCTGACCTTCGCCAACGGGAAGGTGTATGCCATCGGTTCGGCGGCAGGCAAGATCGTGGAAATCGTTGATTGGGAGTCCGGGCAGTTCAACGTTTATCAGAGCCCGGATGATGGCAAAAGCGACGGCTCCTCGGGCTCGTGGTCATCGACCGGTTTAGTCATCAACGACATCGAGTTTTACGATGACCACTGGTATGCCTCCAGCTACTTCTCGGGGAGCGGCAATAACGAGAACAAACTCATCCGCTTTGAGACCTTCGATGATTTCGAAGCGGGGAACTGGGAAGATGTCAGTGCGCTCGTTCCTGACGGGCAGGTGCCTTACTACTTCACGGTTGAAGGCGACAGCCTTTACTTGGCGGTTTTTACGCCTAATAGTGCAGACGCGATCCTAAAAATCACCACAGTTCCTGAGCCGAGCGCAGCGCTGTTGCTGCTCGGTGGATTCGCTGCGGCTGGCTTTTGCCGTCGTCGGCGCCGTGATTCACGCTTCAATTGATCTCGACACCACACGCTAAGGGACCTTATATGACACGCCGCGCCTTTACCCTCATTGAACTGCTCGTCGTGATCTCGATTATCGCGCTCTTGATCGCGATCCTGCTGCCCGCGCTGGGTGCCGCCCGCGAGACGGCGCAGGACGTGCAGTGCATCTCCAACCAGAAACAGATCGTCCTGGCGATGAACGCCAGCGCGATCGACAACGATGGCTGGCTCATGAAGAGCAAGGACATGTACGACGACTGGCTGCACTACCTGTACATCGATGGCTATCTCAGCGATCCCGCGGTCACCCTTTGCCCCCGGACCGAGCACAACGTAGACATCGGACCGGTTGGCACTCGGACCTACTGGAACGGCACATCCAATGTCACCAAGGGTTATCCCGACTACAGCAAACTGGCCCGAACCGCGAGTACACAGACAGCCCAAGACGGTCATAGCTATGAGATATGGTCATTCATGGGACGGGGTACACACATCGACGGGCGTGTCATCAAAGACGACTTCTCGGGACCCGGCGGTGCGAGAACAGAGGGGCTGCGTACCACGCTGGACAACACGCCCAACCCCTCGCAGGTCTACATCATGCTCGATGGTGATCCACCCGCCGTCGGCGTCAGCAACACCAACAACTGGCCTGAGCGAGGCATCGACAACCACGACGATTACACGGGGCTGGGTTTTGTCGATGGGCACGCCGAGATGGCCCCGTTGGACGCTTATGTCGAATACTCGCTGCGCGGTTACCACCCGTTCTTCGGCGCCCAGGGCAACCCCTTACCGCTCGTACACCAGTTCTACCCCAACGTCACGAACACCGGCGGCTGGTGGGGCACTTGGGGCGGGACGCTTGATTAGCTGCGACGCATGCAATCGTGTCACACGCCGTGTATGAAGAACGTGCGCTCGTTGTTCGTGGCAGGCGGAGGGGCTGGCGTGCGTTGCGTCGGGGGTGGGGTGTGACCGGCTGCGCGCGCGGGGTTGCGGGTTGGGGCATGATTGAGGATGCAGAGCAATCAGGCGGGGTGGCTTTAGCGGCCCCGGCTAGAAGGCGCGTGCGCGGCGGCGCACCGATTGTGCGCGAGGGGTCATACGCTTGGGATGTAGAGCGGTCAGTGAGCGATTACGCACTTCGGCGCGGGTCGGGGTTGCGATGCTGGACGCGGTATTGGCGGGGGGTGACGTCTTCGGTGCGGTTGAAGGTTTGGTGGAGTTGGCGCGCACCGGCTAGGCCGACCTCGGTGGCGATGGTGTCGAGGGTGTAGTCGGTCTCGATGAGTAGGCGTTTGATGTGGCGGAGGCGGACGCGCTGGATCTCTTCGCGGATGGATCGGCGGAGGTTTTTTGAGAAGGCGCGTTTCAGGCCGGGCCGAGTCATGCGGGTGGCTTCGACGACGTCGTCCACGCCGATGGGCTTGTGGTAGTTCTCGGCGATGAACTTGACGGCTTTGGCGACCTCGGGGTGGTCGGTCGCGACGACATCGGTGGATCGACGCGTGACGACGCCGGAGGACGGGAAGTGGGTCAGGCCTTTGCGGACTTCGTTGCCGTCCATCAGCGAGTCGAGCATTGAGCAGGCTTCGTAGGCCCATGCCTCCATGTCGAGCATGACGGACGACAGGGGGGTGCTGAGGGATTCGCAGACGAGGGTGTTGTTGTTGATGCCGAGCACGGCAACGTCTTCGGGGACGGATAAGCCGACGCGTTGGCAGGCTTCGAGGACTTTGAGGCCCCACTCGTCTGAGAAGCAGAGGACGCCGAGGGGCTTGGGCAGTTGTTGCAGGTGTTCGCCGAGGTCTTGTGCGGTTTGTTGCCAGGCTTTGGCGTTGTTTTGGTTGTGGAATGGGGGGATGAGGTGTGGTTCGTGGCCTTGCTTGGCGAGGGTTTTGACGAAGGCGTCTTTGCGGAGGCGGATGGGCGGGTTGTTGTCATCGGGGAAGAAGGCGAAGTGGTGCAGGCCGCGTTCGAAGAAGTGGTCGCGGGCTTTGGCGGCGATGTCGTAGGGGTCGAATTCGAGGGAGGGCAGGCCGATGTCTTGGCCGAAGACAGAGAGGTCGACGGCGGGGAGGTGCAGGTCTTGCACGAAGTTGAGGTAGTCGGGGTGGAGCTTGGTGCAGCCAAGCTTGCAGAGGATGCCGTCGCCTTGCCAGCCGTGCGCGAATTCGTTGGACTGAGCCATGGTGGCGTCGAGGTGCCAGCCGTGCTCGAGTGCATAGCGTGAAGCCCCGATGTGGGCCCGGTAGTCATACCAAGCGAGGGCGAGGAGGACGGATCGGCGGGGTACGGTACTAGGTTTGGTTGCTTGAATCATGGTGGGTATCCCGGGTGGCACACAAACCAAAGTAGCACTAATGAGGTCCAAGATGTCAGCGTGGTGATATTTTTATCTTCTATAGTGTAAATATCGAGATTGATGCGCATCCGTTGAAGAGCGACGTGCGCCCGTGAGTTGTTTTGTGCTCAGATATCCGTTGCCGAAGTTTTTGGAAGCAGCATGCTTAGAACAGTACTAAATAGACCGCAGACGTTTCGGGCGATGTTGGCCTTGCTGATGGGGCTGGTCGTACTGATGTTTGCGTTCGCGTTGTTGTTGTCGCCGACGTATGCCGAGCCCGGCGCGGGTGCGAAGCAAGACGCGAAAGCTTTGGCTGCGCCGGAAGACCCCGATGCCTTGGCGTTCTTTGAGGACAAGGTTCGGCCGATCCTCGACAAACGCTGCGTGCGGTGTCACGGCGGCGAAAAGGTCGAAGGCGAGCTCAACTTCGCCACGCGCGAGCTCATGCTCAAAGGCGGGGTGAGCGGCGACGTCATCGATTGGGACAACCACCTTAAGAGCCTGCTGCTGGTTGCGGTCAACTACACCGATTTTGAATATGAGATGCCGCCGACGGGCAAGCTGCCGCAAGCCGAGATCGACACGCTGACGAAGTGGGTCGCGTCTGGCTTGCCATGGACGCCCGGCGAGAAGGGGCACCTTGCGGACCCAGGCGGCGGCGATCTTCACGGCCCGCCTTCTATTGAAGAAGGCAAAAAATACTGGGCATATAAGCCGGTGGTGAAGCCGGACGTGCCGAAGGTCGACGATACGAAATGGGCCAAGCACCCGATCGACGCGTTGATCTATGACAAGCTTGCACAGAACGGCCTTGAGCCGAATGTGCCTGCCGATCGCATCGCGCTGATCCGTCGTGCGACGTACAACTTGACGGGTCTTCCGCCGACGCCTGAGGAAGTACAAGCGTTTGTGAATGATGACAAGCCCGGGGCGTGGGAGCGCGTGGTCGATCGCTTGCTCGACTCGCCACACTATGGCGAGCAGTGGGCGCGTCACTGGATGGATATCGCTCGCTACGCAGAGACGAACGGCTACGAACGCGACGGCAAGAAACGTAATATCTGGCGGTACCGCGACTACCTTATCCGCGCGTTCAACAGCGATACGCCTTACGACCGCTTTGTCAAAGAGCACATCGCGGGTGACTTGCTGCCTGATCGCGATGCGCAGTCGATCATTGCCACCGGGTTTAACCGTCTACAGATCTGGGACGACGAGCCGACGGACCGCGTGCAGGCCCGGGCCGACTACATCGGCGACATCGTGGACACGACGACTAACGCGTTCCTTGCGACGACAGTCGCGTGTGCGAAATGCCACGACCATAAGAAAGACCCGATTACGCAGAGCGATTACTTTGCGTTTTATGCGTTCTTCAACAACATCATGGAGCCGCAGCGTGGGCGCGACGACGCGATCTCGATGAGCCTGCGTGACCCTGTAACGGACGGAGCAAAGCAGGCAGAGGTGGCGGCGTGGGATCAGCGTGTCGGAGAATTGAAGGCCGATATCGCAACGGTCGAAACCACGTTTAGCAAAGCAACGAACGCGGAATACGCGCAGAAGAAGGGTAAGCTCACGCCCATCGCTGCCGACAGCGAGAAGCAGCACCAATCCTGGCGATATCAAACGACCGACCAGGGTACGGACTGGTACCTACAACAGTTCGACGATCGCGGTTGGCCCGAGGCGAAAGGCGGTTTTGCTTATGGCGTGAAGCGGCCGAACCTGCCCAACAATTGGAACAGCGAGAACATTTACCTCCGCCGCGTCTTCCGCGTGACCGAAGAGCCAAAGCACCTCACGCTGAGCATCACGAGCAAGGACAGCACCGAGGTCTACATCAACGGCATCCTTGTCTACCAACGCAAGGCCGCGACGGGCCCGCGTTATCAAAAGATCCAGCTCCCGGCCGAGGCGCTCAACGCGCTGGTCGTTGGCTCGAACTCGCTCGCGGTGAAATCGAACAAGGGCACCGACGGCCTTTGGTTTATCGATGTCGGGGTGTACGCAGGCGTAGTTGATCCACTACTCGCGAAGCGCGCGATGATCGATGCGAAGGGCGAGGCCGTGCTCGGCAAGGAAACGCTCGAGCAATATAAGGTCAACCGAAGCGAACTCGATAACCTGCTCGCTCGGCCGATCGCACAGGCTTACCCCGCGATGGTGCTTAGCGAGCGCAATCGATCTTTGCCTAAGCAGCAGATCCATGAGCGCGGCAGCGCGAACGCACTAGGCGAAGACGTCCCCGCGCGGTTCCCGCTCGTGCTCGGCGGCGCTATCCCTGCGATCCCCGAACTGCCCGCAGACCTCAACGCGAGTGGTCGACGTCTTGCGCTTGCGAACTGGTTGGCCAGCCCGGATAACCCGTTGTCCGCCCGCGTCATGGTCAACCGCATCTGGCAGCACCAGTTCGGCCGAGGCATCGTGCGATCGTCTAGCGACTTCGGCAAGCTCGGCGAGCTGCCGACGCACCCCGAACTGCTCGATTTCCTCGCCGCAACGTTCATCGAACAGGGCTGGTCGATCAAGCAGTTCAACAAGTTCATCATGATGAGTAGCGCCTATCAGATGTCGAGCTCCGCACAGAAGGCTGGGCTTGAGATCGACCCGACGAACAACCTGTTCTGGCGGTTTGATATGCGTCGGCTGACCGCGGAGGAGTTCCGCGATTCGCTGCTCGCGGTGAACGGTTCGCTGAATCCCAAGCAGTTTGGCCCAAGCATTTACACGAAGATGCCAAAGGAAGTGCTCGCCACTGCGTCGCGTCCGGGCAGTGCTTGGGGCGTGTCGTCTGAGGCGGATCGCGATCGTCGCAGTGTGTACATCCACATCAAGCGATCGTTGCGCGAGCCTTTGCTTGCGGCGTTGGATCAAGCGGCGACGGATACGCCTTGCCCAGTTCGTTTTGCGACGACGGTGCCGACGCAGTCCTTGATCACGCTCAACAGCGAGATGATGCAGGACGAGGCGGTCGTCTTCGCGACGCGTCTGCAGAAAGAGGCAGGCCCGGCATTAGCGGATCAGATCCGCCTTGGTTTGAAGCTGGTGCTGATGCGCCAGCCGACCGACAAGGAAGTCGAATCGAATGTCGCGTTCGTGAAGGACATGATGAAGGCGCATGGGTTGGACAACGATCGTGCGCTAAAACTGTTCTGCCTCGTCGCGTACAACCTCAACGAATTTATTTACTTGGATTGATTGGTAGGACAGGCATTCCTGCCTGTCGTCAGGCTGACAAGCCTGAGAGAGTTTCGTTTGATTCGGCTACGCCGATTGACAGGCATTGCTGCCTGTCCCACTGAGTGAATTGGAGTTCCGCAATGTCTGATCAAAAACAACAACCTGATTTCTGCGGCCGAACACGGCGCGAGTTCCTTTGGCAGACCGGCGGCGGATTCGGTGCGGTCGCGCTGGCGAGTCTGCTCGGCCCGGAGTGGCTTTCGCAACAAGCCCAAGCCGCGGACGGCAGCGACTACAAGAATCCGCTCGCGCCCAAGGCGCCTAAGCTCCCGGGTAAAGCCAAGAGCGTGATCTTCTTGTTCATGTATGGCGGGCCGAGCCACATCGATACGTTCGATTACAAGCCGAAGATGGTCGGCATGGACGGCAAGACGATTGATGTCAAAACGTTTGGCCGAGGCGGTCATAAGAACCAAGGCCGAATCGTCGAGCCCCGCTGGAAATTCAAGCAGCACGGCCAGTCGGGCAAGTGGGTCTCTGACTTGTTCCCCAACGTCGCAAAGCATGTGGATGACATCGCGTTTGTTCATTCGATGTACGCGGACTCGCCGTTGCACGGCAGCGCACTGCTCATGATGAACTGCGGACGCATCCTTTCCGGGTATCCTTCCCTGGGCTCATGGGTTAACTACGGCTTGGGTACGGAGAATCAGAATCTGCCCGGCTATGTCGTGATGCTCGATGAGTCTGGTGGGCCGATCAGCGGTGCGAAGAACTGGACGAGCGGCTTCATGCCCGCGAGTTATCAGGGCTGCGTGGTGAACGCGACGGGTACGCCGATCCTCTCGCTTGATGCGCCCAAGGGCGTGAGTCGTGAACTGCAGCGCGACATGATCGAGCACCTCAACGCGCAGAACGCTGCGCACATGGCTAGCCGTGCGGACAACTCGAATCTCGCTGCGCGGATCAACAGCTTTGAGCTGGCGTACCGCATGCAGGCCGAGGCGCCCGAGGCGGTCGCGATCGATACCGAAGACGAACAAACCAAAGAGATGTACGGCCTGGATAAAAAAGAAACACGCGAGTACGGGCGCAAGTGCCTGCTCGCGCGTCGGCTTGTCGAGCGCGGTGTCCGCTTCGTGCAGGTGTACTCCGGCGGCGCACACAACGACCATAACTGGGACGCACACGGCGACCTCGAAGACAACCACAACCTGCACGCGGGCGCCACCGACCAACCCGTCGCGGCACTGCTCAGCGACCTTAAGCGGCGCGGGATGTTGGACGAGACGTTGGTGGTGTGGGGCGGCGAGTTCGGCCGACAACCCACCGCGGAATACGCGCAAGGCTCAGGCCGAGACCACAACAGCTTTGGCTTCACAATGTGGATGGCGGGCGGCGGGATCAAGGGTGGGGTCAGCGTCGGCGAGACCGACGAGCTCGGCGCGCAGGCGATCAGCGACCGCTTCCATGTCAAGAACCTGCACGCAACGATCCTTCGGCAGATGGGCTGCGACCCCAACGCGCTGACCTACTTCTTCAACGGCTTGGACCACAAACTCGTCGGCGTCGAAGGCGCGGACCCGATCCACCAGATTATCTGATGTTTTTCACGTTCTCAATTTCAATATTAGCCCCCACCGCAAGGTGGGGGTTCGAATGAAAGAGGGCTTGAACCCCCACCTCGCGGTGGGGGCTATTTAATACATGTTTATTGCATACTCTCGGAGCTGTATGAGGAGCCCCTGTCACCCGTCTCATCAAAGGCGCCTTTACTGGGGAGCTCATCTATGCGGCGGCTGATTTATCTTGCCTTGCTTGTGTTCGCGTTGCCCGTGTTCGCGGCGGAGCGACCCAACGTCATCGTCA
>JBGCDC010000283.1:0-4575 GCA_045105055.1 Phycisphaeraceae bacterium
GGTCATCGAGCCCGCCACGGCAAAGCGGATGATGCAGGCTGTGTCACCTGATGCCGCCGAGCAGAGCGAGCGGACCATCGCGGTGAACTTCAAGGGCTGGGGCAAAAACGCTCGGTTGATCCCCGCGCTGCTTGAGCCCGGCTTACAAAGCGACACCCCGCCTGTCGTGGGTGACGGCGAACTGACCCAGTTGATGCTGAGCTGGGATAGCGAGATGGGTGGTCCACGCTTGGTGAATTCGAGCTACGCGATGCTGCCCGTGATCCTAGTTTCGCCGGATTCCGTGACACAACGCGTCTGGGAGTACGACCGGGAGATGATGCTCGATGTGCTCAAGGTCGCTGCGGTTGCGGGTGTCATCGTCGGGCTTGTCTTTTTGGGCGGCTCTGGCAGCATCAGTGTGAATTGATTCGGCGGATCGATTTCGCTACACTCTCCAACCCGCCCTGGCGAATGTCGCCTCGGCCACTGTCCCCCGTCACGGCCCCTGCCACCCGTTGGTAAGCCCCCCGGAGACCCTAAAAATGGTCCGTATCCGTCTGAAACGTTTTGGTCGTACCCACTCGCCCGCCTATCGCCTGTGTGCGATGGACGCTCGTTCGCCCCGCGACGGCCGCCCGATCGAAGAGCTTGGCTACTACCACCCGTGCAACAAGGACGAGGCCAAGCAAGTCAAGCTCAACGCCGAGCGCATTGAGTACTGGCTGAGTGTCGGTGCTCAACCTAGCGAAACGGCTGCTGCCCTGATCAAGAAGGCCGGCATCACCAAGCCTGCGGCAGCTAAGTAAACCGATTAGCTAACGAAACGAATTTGGAAGCCCCGCCACAAGCGGGGTTTTTTAATGCGCGCCATTTGCAGGCAAAACGTTTATTTCGTATATTTCAGTCATGACAGAAATAAAAGACAAAGGTGTGCTCATTGCGGGCGGTACGGGTTTCCTTGGGCAGGTGCTCGCTCGGCATTTGGAGGCACTTGGCCGGCCGGTGGTCGTGCTGGGTCGGCATAAGCCTGCGGATCATTGCGCGGGCCGGTTTGTGAAGTGGGATGGGCGGACCGTTGGGGATTGGGCTAGCGAGCTGGTTGGTGCGTCGGCGGTGGTGAATCTGACCGGGCGGACGGTGGACTGCCGCAAGACGCCGGACCGTTGTGATGAGATATTGCGGTCGCGGGTGGAAAGCGTAAATGTGCTCGGCGAGGCGCTTCGTGCTTGTGAAGACAGGCCGAGAGTCTGGGTGCAAGCCGCGACCGCGCACATCTATGGCGATCCACCGGAAGTGATCTGTGATGAGTCGGCGGAGTTTGGCTACGGCCTCGCGCCGTTCGTCGCCCAGCGATGGGAGGCCGCGTTTCAAGCGGCTTGTCCATCGGATATGCGAGCGGTCGTCTTGCGGACGAGCTTTGTCCTAGGCACAACCGGAGGGGCGTTTCCGGTACTCCGTCGTCTCGCAAGCCTTGGCTTGGGTGGAAAGATCGGTAGCGGCAAACAGTGGATCAGTTGGCTGCATATCGACGACATGGTCCGCATCTTCATGCGCGCGATTGACGATGAATCGATGGCTGGGATTTATAACGTGACGGCGCCAAATGCCGTGACAAACGCCAATTTTATGCGTAGCCTGCGATGTGCGATCGGAATGTCGATTGGTCTGCCTTCGCCAGGCTGGCTGGTCCGGCTGGGTGCCGCGACGCTACTAGACACTGACGCCGAGCTGCCTTTGTACGGGCGTAACATCGTGCCTAAGCGATTGCTCGATGAGGGCTTTGCGTTTAGCCATGCTGAGCTCGACACGGCGTTAATTGACTTGGTTCGCGATGGTTCGCGTCCCGCTCCGCAGGCAGCGTGATCACCCTCGGCCTATGCTGTTTGCCATGCGACTCGACTTCATCAGCCTGTTTCCCGAGATGTTTGAATCCGTGCTGGGTTCAAGCATTTTGAAACGAGCTGCGGAGGCCGTCGCGAACCCCGCCGACGCATCTGCGGTGCGCGAGCCTGTGGTGTCGTATCACCTGCATAATCCACGGGATTTTGCGGACAACAAGCACAACAAAATCGATGCGAGGCCCTATGGCGGCGGGGCGGGGATGGTCATGCAGTGCCAACCGATCTTCGATTGCGTGATGGCTGCGGAGGCGCAGGATCCCGAGATTAAGGCGACGCGGATCGCGGTGACGCCGACGGGCGTGCCTTTGAATCAGAAGCTTGTTGAAGAGCTTTCAAAAAAGCCTCGGCTGGTGATTCTTTGCGGGCACTACGAGGGGTTTGATCAGCGCGTGCTCGACGAGCTTGAGCCGATGGAGGTGAGCCTAGGCGACTATGTATTGACCGGCGGCGAGCTGCCCGCGATGGTCTTGGCCGATGCGATCATCCGCCTGATCCCCGGCGTCATCGGTAAGCCCGGCTCGCATGAACAAGACAGCTTCTCGCCGGGCGTTGATCGACTGCTCGATCACCCGCACTTCACGCGCCCGCCGGAATGGCGAGGTCGCAATGTGCCGGACGTGCTGCTGTCAGGCGATCATAAAAAAATCGAGCAATGGCGACGCGAGCAGTCACTCGAACTGACTCAGGCTCGCAGGCCTGATTTGTTGAGCGGTCCGCTTGGCGGGGCGCTGCATGAACAATCGATCTCAACGGTGATCCTCCGTGATGCTGGGCCTGGTGACCACGGCGCGATCGACGCGTTGTTGCGGAACATGTTCGACACCGACGCCGAGGCCAATCTCGTCTGCAAGCTCCGCGAGCAGGGCGACGCCCCGATCGAACTCGTTGCTGAGGCTCCCGCCCAGGTCGGCTCAACGGCGGGGCACAACCTCATCGGCCACGCGGTCTTCAGCCCCGTCTCGATCCAGAATAGTGACGGCCGACTGCGTTCTTTGGCCCTGAGCTCCTTAGCCGTCAGTGAGTCCTATCGCGATCACGGAATCGGTAAGGCACTGATTCAACAGGGCTTACGCGCCTGTGAAGATGCCCGTGCTGGGGCTGTTTTTATGCTTGTGGATCCCGAGGACGAGCTCTCGGCAGGCTTTGAGTCCGCGGCCGATCTTGGCTTCTCGAGCACGATGGGCGGTGGTCAGGCCCTTATGATTAAGCTGCTTAAGCCCCTGGTGAGCCCGCCGGGGATGGTCCAATACGCCCCGGCGTTTGACGCGATGTGATTCTGTAGAGACTGCCCCTCGACAGCCCCCGCGCACTTGGGTACACTATTCGGCTCGCCCAAACCCGGGCGATTGCTTCCCAACGAACAAGAAACACCGCTCACCCGAGGCCTAAGCCATGAGCCAGGACATTATCGCCGCCGTTCAGCAAAGTCAGTTAAAGACTGACCTCCCCGTCGTTACCCCCGGTGACAACGTGGACGTTCACGTCCGCATCATCGAAGGTGCCAAGGAACGCATCCAGGTGTTTTCCGGCGTTGTGCTGAAGATGCAAGGTGGCGGGTTGGATCAAACCTTCACCGTCCGTCGCATCGTCGCCAACGAAGGCGTCGAACGAACCTTCCCGCTGCACAGCCCGCGTATCGCCAAGATCGACATCGTCCGTCGTGGCGACAACCGCCGAGCCAAGCTTTACTTCCTGCGTGACCGCGTTGGTAAGAAGCGTCGCTTGCGAGACCAGCGACGTGGTTTGGAAACGATGGCAACCCGCGAGAGCGCTGCCAAACAGGCCGCGGCATCGGCCCCCGCTGAGGCTGAATAAACCCCGGCGGATTAAGCGTTGTGCCATCTCGCACGACGCGCACCAACCGACTAAACAAGCCCCGCCACCGTGCGGGGTTTTTTTATTGAATTGAGACTCCTTTCCCTCAAGGGAGGGGAGTTAAAAGCAACGCAACCCATACGAATCGACACCATGACCAAGCCAGATCCAAACGTGACCGAAGAAGACCAGGCCCCAGAAGCAACCGAGTCCGGCCGGAAGAAGATGCTCGCTGACCGCCGCCGCAAGCTCGATCGTTTGCGCAACGAGTTTGAGCTCGACCCTTATGGCCAGCGGATCGATGGCCTCATCAGTCTCGCCGAGGCACGCCATGCTTACGACGAAGCGGCAGACATGGCGCACCGCTCCGCGGACGCTGCGTTGCGTGAAGCAAAGAAGGCAGAGACACCCGAAGACCAATGGCCGACCGTGCCAGATGATCGGGCGATCGTCTCCGTCGCCGGTCGCGTGATGCAGCACCGTGTCATGGGCAACCTGATCTTCGTGTCCCTGCGTGATGACACGGGTGATCTACAGATCGCGATCAGCAAGAAGTCTGTCGGGCAACCGTCCTTCGGCATCGCCAAGCAAACGGACCTCAGCGACATCATCGCCGTGCGCGGCGCTCTAGGCGTTACCAACACCGGCGAACTAACCCTCTGGGCCGCGCCGCATCCCCATGCCCAACACTCCCCGGCCCTACCCGCTTCAGCGGGTACGGGCGAACCATCTGAACCCGACCCCCTCGCCTCCGGCTTCTGCTTCCAAACTAAATCCCTCGCACTCCCGCCCGGCAAGCACCACGGCCTAACCGACCCCGAAACCCGCTACCGCAAGCGATACGTCGATCTGCACACCAACACCGACGTCATGGATA
>JBGCDC010000284.1:0-2592 GCA_045105055.1 Phycisphaeraceae bacterium
CCAGCGGATGGAAGGCGGCACCCAGCAGGTCAAAGCAGGCGTCGAGCGTGCGACCGTCGCTGGCGAAAACCTTGAGCAGATCGTGGCCAGTGCCAAGGAGGTCTCGGCGATGGTTCAATCGATCGCTGCGGCGTCCGAAGAGCAGTCCGCTTCGAGCGAGCGAGTCAGCAAGAGTGCCGAGCAGATCGCGTCGGTCACCAGAGAAGCGGGCGAAGGGGCGAGCCAGGCCGCTGAGGCCGCGAGTGAGCTCTCTGAGAAGGCGGAGCAGATGCGTGAATTGGTTAGCCGGTTCAAGGTCAGCGCGTAAGGCTATTTAGACAACTGAAATACAGACAACGCCCGGGCGATCAACCCCGGGCGTTGTCATTTTGTTACCCTTTCCCGACTATGGCAAAGACAACCAATAACGTCCTTATCCTCGGCTCAGGCGGCCGGGAACACGCCTTGGGCTGGAAGCTCAAGCAATCCCCTCGTGTCGGCAAGCTCTACTTCGCTCCCGGCAACGGCGGCACCGCGCAGATCGGCGAGAACCTAGACATCGACCCGAGTACCGTCACCACCAAGCTCGTCGATGAGATTGACTACTTCTGTCGGCACAACGATGTGTCCATGGTCGTCATCGGGCCGGAAGACCCATTAGCCCAAGGCCTAGCCGACCGACTCGCGGCGCCGGGGCGTCACGTGTTTGGCCCGGTCGCTGCTGGTGCACGACTCGAAGCAGATAAGGCTTACGCGAAAGAGTTGATGCGAGCTTGCTCGGTGCCCACCGCCGACAGCCGGACGTTCACCAACTACGAACAGGCCTGCGCTTACGTCGAGTCGCGCGAGAACGCCGTGGTCGTCAAGGCCGCTGGCCTCGCTAAGGGCAAAGGCGCGATCGTCACTTCAACCAACGAAGAAGCGCTCGCCGCGCTCAAGCTCATCATGGAAGACCGCGCCTTCGGCGAAGCAGGTGACAAAGTCCTCGTTGAAGAACGACTCACCGGTCAAGAGGTCTCCATCCTCGCGCTCGTCGACGGCCGAAACATCTTCATCCTCGACCCGAGCCAAGACCACAAGCAAGTCGGCGAAGGCGACACAGGCAACAACACCGGCGGCATGGGCGTCTACACCCCGACACCGCTCGTCACAGACGCACTCATGGACGAGATCCAACGCGATGTCCTCGTGCCCACCGTTGATGCGATGCGTCGCGACGATATCGACTTCAAAGGCGTGCTCTACGCTGGGCTGATGTTGACACCTGGCGGGATCAAAGTCCTCGAATACAACACACGCTTCGGCGACCCCGAGACCCAGCCGCTCATGATGCGCCTCAAAGGCGACCTCTACAGCATCTTCGTCGCGTGCTGCGAAGGCGAACTGCACAAGGCCGACCTGAGCTTCGACAAGCGCGTCTGCATCTGCGTCGTCATGTGCTCCGGCGGCTATCCCGAAAAATACGTCAACGGCAAAGAGATCACCGGCATCAAAAACGCCGAGGCCGGATCTAACGGCGAAGTCAAAGTCTTCCACGCTGGAACGAAGCTCAAGAAGGACGGCACCCTCGTCACCAACGGCGGCCGAGTCCTCAATGTCTGCGCCTTCGGCAAGACGCTCAAAGAAGCCCAAGAACGCGCCAACGCCGCCTGCGAAAAAATCGAGTTCGAAGGCGCCTTCTTCCGCCGCGACATCGGCTTCCGTGTGATGTAACCACGCAACCACAATCGCAAGACCCTCAAGAAGCCCACGTTTTCAAAGCGTGGGCTTTTGCCTTCATCAAGGTATTGCTGTCGGCACGTACTCCAATGGTCCGTTGGGGCCGAGCGGGATATCGAACGCGACCCAGCCGAGGAGCATAGCGGTCCAAGCGATAAAAAATACGACCGAGTAAGGGAGCATCAGGGCGATCATCGTGCCCATGCCGGCCTTCTTGTCGTACTTCTGCACGAAGACGAGGATGATGATCAGGTACGCGTTGAGCGGGGTGATGATGTTCGTGCATGAGTCGCCGACGCGGTACGCGGCTTGGGTCAGTTCGGGGCTGATGCCGGCCCCGATCATGAACATGGGGATGAAGACCGGCGCGAGCAGGGTGTACTTCGCGGACATGGATCCGATGAAGAGGTTGAGTAAGCCAACGAGCGTGATGAATCCGATGAGCACGGCCCATGTAGGCAAACCCGACTCGGCGATGGCTCGGCCGCCGGTGATGGCGACCATGGTGCCGAGGTTGGATTGGCCGAACCACGCGATGAATTGGCCGGCGAAGAAGGCGAGGACGATGATGGGCGCCATCGCGGCCATTGCCTAGGTCATCATGCGTGCGGCGTCTTTGTCGTTCTTGATGGTCTTTGCGCCGATGCCGTAGGCGAGCGCGGGGACGAGGAAGGCGAAGAAGATCAGCGGGACGATGACGACGACCCATCGGGCGAAGCCGTGGCTATCGGAGTCGTTGCCGTACAGCAGGCTCTCGGGCGTCAAGATCAGCAGGGCGATGACGGCGGCGAAGCCTAGGAGAGTGAGGGTTGCCCAGAGCAGGCCGCGCTGCTCATCGTTGGTGATGCGCTGAGCGTGCCCTTCGAGGGTGGCGGCGGCGCTGGGTCCACCGTG
>JBGCDC010000285.1:0-6703 GCA_045105055.1 Phycisphaeraceae bacterium
GACCATCGGAAATTTATCTGGCGGCATCAGTCCGCGATACGCTTCCTTGATCGCGTGCATGAGCCGACGATCCTTGATCGGCCGGCCGTTGATGCAGACGTGCTGAAACTTGCTCGTTGCCCTTGCTAAAGAAGGCAATCCAGCAAGGCCCCATGCATGGGCGCTGCCGCGCGAGGGATCGTCGTGGTGATCGAATTCAAGTAGGCCTTCTTCGAGGTCTTTGCCAAGCAAGTCGATACATCGCTCGCGTCGCGATTGATTGCGGGGCAGGTCGCGGACCGTTCGGCCGTTGTGCGTGAGGGTGAAGCCGCAATCGGGGTTAACCATTGCGATACGGGCGAGGGTGTCGTTGATGTGGCCGAATTCGCTGGCGGGCGAGCGCATGAATTTACGGCGTGCGGGGGTGTTGAAGAACAGATCGCGGACTTCGATGACCGTGCCGGGCTTGCCGCTGGTGGGCGATGGGCCGGTGATGTGGTCGCCTTCGACTTCGAGCACCGCCGCGGCTTCTGCGATGCCTTCTTCGGTCGTTGGTCTTGAGGTGATACGCAGTCTTGAGATCGATGCGATGGAGGCGAGCGCTTCACCGCGGAAGCCGAGCGTGCCGATGGCTTCGAGTTCATCCGCCGCAGTGATCTTGCTCGTCGCATGAGGCGAGACCGCGAGCGTCAGTTCATCCGCCGCGATGCCGATGCCATCGTCGCTGATGCGGATGAGCTGGGCCCCGCCTTCTTCGATGGTGATGTTGATGTGCGTCGCCCCGGCGTCGAGCGCGTTTTCGGTGAGCTCTTTGACCACGCTCGCCGGGCGCTCGATCACCTCGCCCGCAGCGATTTGGTTGATGACAAGCGTAGGCAGGGTGCGGATGGGCATGGAGTGATTTTAGCGGGTTGGTGGACGGGTATGATGTCGCGTACACCAGTCAAGCGGGGAACTTGTTTTGGCAGAGCATCAGGTCTACGAAGTAGCAGGGGCGGCGGATGTCGAGCGAGGCACGTTAAGGGCCCGTCCGGTCCGATACACGCTGACGCGGCCCGGGGTTTTGGTCGGCCAAGCGACTGGGCTGGTGCTGCTCATCCCGGGGTTCGGCGAGGACAACGATGCGGGGTACTTACAAAGCCTCGCCGGGTGGATCGCGGATACGTTCGGGCTCGCTTGTGTTGAGGTGGACTATCACGCGCGGGGCTGCCGAGTGAGCAGCGGCGCGTCGCGGCAGTTCAAGCAGGCGGATGCGGACCTTTTGGTTGAGCTCTGTAGGACGCATGGCGTGCCGGTTGATGAAGGTGTGTCCGGCGGTGAATTAACCCAGCGATTACATAAGGCTTACGGCGCCCATGTCGCGGCGGGGCGATCAAGCGGGGTGCTCACGCTGACCTGCGGGCTGGTGACGCGTGGCGGGGACTTGCAGAACTTCGGCCTGATGCAGGCGCTTGATCACTTGCATGTGCTCGCGGATTTACGTCATCGGCTTGATTATGATCGGCGAAATGTCCTCGCGATGGGCAGCTCGCACGGCGGCTATCTCGCGCAACTGATCAGTAAGCTCGCGCCGAACACGCTCCGAGCGGTTTTCGATAACGCGGGCTACGCCACCGCGCCGACGCGTTATATCGACGGGCGACACCTTGGCCAGCCGGACTACATCGAGCGGTACAGCGATGTGATGCAGATGTATTTTTTTGTTGACTCGATGTGGTCGCTCAACGAGCAGGCGTCCCATTTTTATCACGCTGATGCGCGAGCGATGCGTAGCTTGATGGAACCGGAACACGTTGAGGCGATGGCCGATGCCGGGGGGCGGCGGACACGGTACCGATGTATCCATGGCCCCGATGACTTGATCGCGCCGACGCGGGAGAAGGCGGCCTGCTGCGCTCGGCTCGCCGAGGCGGGGTTTGATGTGCAGTACCAATGCATGGGGCCTGGCGATGTCGATGGCCGGTACGTGAAGTCGCTTGAGCACGGACTGGGGCTGAGCCTGCGTGGTTTTTTTGAAAAGTCTTATGCGTCTTTGCCTGCTGCAGATTTGGACGGCTCGACGGATCCGCAAACAGTGGATGATTTTGATCGCTGCACACAACTGGCCTACACGGGGCCGACGCGGACCTATCAGCTTGATTTCGGATCGTACGGCGTATCGATTGCGCTGGCGTGATGGATCGTCTGAAGAGCACGCGGCGCACGGCATGACTTTTCGTGGCGGCTACACTCACAACCACCCATGGCTCAAACCCTCACTGAAATTAAGCAGCTCCTCGCCGACCACGGCCTTCGCCCGAAGAAAAAGTTCGGGCAGAATTTTTTGCATGACGGCAACCACATGGCCAAGATCATGGACGCGGCGAGGCTGACGCCCGGCGATGTCGTGCTTGAAGTTGGGCCGGGCACAGGAGCGCTGACCGAGCGGCTCGTCGAAGCGGGTGCCGAGGTTGTCGCGGTGGAGATCGATCGAGACATGGAGCCGATCTTGCAGACGCGGTTGGGCGATAAGATTACGCTACATGTCGGCGATGCTCTGGACGGCAAGCACGCGATCAATAGCGAGGTGTTGGGCTTGCTTGGTGAGAGGCCTTTTAAGCTGATCGCGAACCTGCCTTACAACATCGCGTCGCCTTTGATGGCCAACTTGGCGATCGATCACCTGAACATGTCGGCGATGGTGGTGATGATCCAAAAAGAGGTGGCAGATCGGTTATTGTCGCCGCCAGGGACGAAGGCGTATGGGCCATTGGGTGTGTTGATGCAGGCGTTGTTTGAGGTCGAGAGAGTGGGGGTGTTGAAGCCAGGGTGTTTTTACCCGCCGCCGTCGATCGACTCTGCGGTGGTCGCGCTGCATCGGCGTGCGGTGCCGATTTGCGAAGATGCAAAGGCTTTGGGCACGCTACTTCACAAGCTCTTTAGCAAGCGACGTAAGCAGCTTGGGTCGAGCCTGGGCCGAGATGTAAAACTTCCTGAAGGTGCTGAAATAACGATGCGGCCTGAGCAGTTAAGTGTGGAGCAGTTGTGCGAGATGGCTCGGACGATTGATTAAAGCTATCGAGCAGCGTCTGGGCTGGGGTTTTGGATGCTTCGTCTGCTAGGCATTGCCCGAAAGCTTTGTCCCGCCTACAGTTGCTCATCCCTTGGAGCCTTTCTGAATGAAGACACTCGTCGCGATCCCCGTTTACAACGAACAAAAATATGTGGCGAACGTGATCGAAAAGGTCGCTGAGCATGCAAAAGACATCCTCGCGATCGACGATGGCTCGACGGATTACACGCCGATGCTCTTGGCCATGCAGCCGGTCGATGTGATCCGTAACCGCACCAACCGCGGCTACGGCACTGCCCTGCGCATGGCCTTCCGCTGGGCGCAGATGTACCACTACGATTGGGTTATCACCATGGACTGCGATGAGCAGCACGAGCCCGAGTCTCTGCCTGATTTCTTTCGCGCGATTAAGGAAGATGACGCAGACGTGGTCAACGGCAGCCGATATATCTGCCCCGAACTCTGCGGCGACCCGCCCCCACCCGAACGCCGCAAGATCAACCAAACGATCACCGGCTGGGTCAACCAAGGCCTAGGTTACGACATCACCGACGCCTTCTGTGGCTTCCGCGCCTATCGCGTCAGTTCGCTCGACAAACTTGACCTCGATGAAGACGGCTACGCCATCCCGCTCCAGCAGTGGGTTCAGTTTGCGGCCAACGGCCTGCGCGTTAAAGAAGTACCCATCAAACTGATCTACAACGACCCCAACCGAACCTTCGGCGGCATCCTCGACAAAGCCGATGAGCGACTGGCCCACTACCGCGAGGTGTTTGAAAGCGAATTGGCCAAGCACCCCGAGTTCGGCGAGCGCGTCGTGGCCAAGCTGATGCAGGACGCGGCCAAGTCCACAAATTAATCGTGGGGGTTGGCTATGAAATAGCGCGCAACTTCAAAACGTGTTATGCCGCAGCTACACTCACCCTCTCATGGCCGATCCTCCGCCAACCCGCCTGCATATCGACCCGCCTATCGATCAGTGGCAGGTCACCCCGCGCAATGGCCGAACCTCACCCATCATTGCGACCGGTCACCAGCCAACCCTTTGGCACCCCGGGATCCTCGCCAAAGACCTCGCCGCTGATGCGTTCGCGAAACACGTCGGAGGCAGCGCGCTGCATGTCGTTGTTGAGCACAACCCGTTGGGTGAGTTGGCGATCGATGTGCCCATACAAGAAAAGCCTGCGTTAGGTGTCCAACGGATCGTATTGGATCGCCATCGATCTGCTGCTCAGCTTCCGCCCAATCGATTGCCAGCGATTCAATCTGGGCAGGCGATCCAAGTGCTTCAGCAGCATGCTGATAATTCGGCGTTGCCGGATTTTGTTGTAGCAGGCCTGCACCGGTTGGCGAACGCTTGGCCTGATGCGGATGGGACACACCTCGGGGCACAAACGACGGCCTTGCTCGCGGCACTGAAGAGGCCGTACTTGCATCGCGAGATGCGAACCCTGTCAACGAGTGCGTTGGTGACGCCTGCTTTTGTCCAGCGTTTACTTGCTGATCCGCTTGCTTGTATGCGTTGCTACAACCGCGCGGCGATCGCCTATCCCGAGTCGGGTATTCGTCCGCTATATGTGGGCCGCGATGTCGTCGAGGTGCCGCTTTGGGCCCAGGATACTGACGTGAGTGTGCCGGTCTATGTTGACCTCGGTGATAGCAAGACGCCGCTGCTCTTTACGGAAGACTCTGCCGTTGATTTGTCGCGCAGCGATGCGATGCAGATGCTCCGCCCGCGCGCCGCGACGCTCAGTGCGATCATGCGCTCCGAGCTCTGCGACCTGTTCATTCATGGCACCGGCGGGGGCGTCTACGACCAAGTTACCGAGCGCTGGTGGCACGACTGGACGGGCGAAGCACTCGCGCCCAAGGCCGTGGTTAGCGCGGACGTGTATCTACCTTTTGATGCGCCGACTGCGACGCCTACTGAACATGCAAAAGCGCAGTGGTTCGCTCACCATCTCCGGCATAATGTCGATCGCTATGCCGAACTCAATGCGGATCACGAGCGTGCGTTATCACAGGAAAAACGTGAGCTGCTTGATCACATGAATGACGACCGAGACAAGCGCCGCCGAGCTAAAGCGTTTAGGCGTATTCATGTGATTAATGCGGAACTGGCTCGTCGCCACGCTGTACAAGTCGACTCGGCCAGACAGCGTGCCGAGGATGCGGGGCTAGGTCTCGCCAATGCTTCTATCGCAGTGCGAAGAGACTGGTGCTTCGCGCTCTATCCCGATGAGGCGATCGATGTATTGCGGCAGTCTATCTTGGCGTCAATCAATCAATAATGGTTTGAAATGGAGTTTCGTTATGACGTACAAAACAATACCAGCATGCCTTTGCGTGATGTCACTGCTGCTGGTTTCGCTACCGAGTGTTGCAGAAGAGATTGATATCGAAAATGCGCCAACGCCCGTGGGACTTCTAGAACTCTTGCCCGAGGGCGGGATCAATGCGGTACAGCTCGAAGCTTGGGTGATTTCGACCCGGTCGAACCGCCAGGGCCAAGTCGGGACATTGGGTAGCTATACGCACTGGTCGATTAAACCCGTTGATGGCAAGCTCGTTGTGCAGATGAAGCAGGGTTGGGCGCCGCCGAGGCAATTTTCCACACTGCAGCGTTTTATTTACACGGCTGAGGGTGAGCTCGATGCGTATCACGAGATCCGCGAAAGCCAAGGCAAGCCGACCGCAAACATGATCGGCAAGGTCGAGGGCGAGAATCTGGTGATCAAACCCAATCCAGAAGTGGGTGTCCTCAACATAAGCCTGTCGCGCGAACGGACCGTCGCAATGGAGACGTTCGCCACGCATGTGCCGGTTGCTTGGATGCCATTGGTCCGCGCGTACCACCTGCAGTCAGGGCACTTGGGTTACGAATATGCCACGGTTGATTTGACGCGTAGTAGCGAAAAGATCGGCCGATCAGTCGAAGATGTCGGAGCAGAAATCGTTACGATCCAAGGGAAAGAACATGTCGCGCATCTACTACTAGAGCAGAGATCACGGAAGAATAGAACCAACCAGCAGGCCGATGGAAAATCCAAGACCATGGTCCTCTCGGATGGCTCAACATTTAGTAGCGTGCTGAAGCATGGTCAGTACACGTTCACCTCACGACGCGTCTCGATCGAGGACGTGCGTAAAAGTTTTGTGATCGATTGAGCTGGCAGGGGGTTTCAATGCGTTTTGTTATTCAAACCGCGCGCCGGTGACGAAGATCATGGCGTCATGCTGCATCGTGCCGTCGTACATGCCCCAGCGGAAACGGGTCTTACCTTTGGGTCGGTTATAACTGCCTTCGCCGACCTTTTTGTTGTTGAAGTAGACCTCGTAGTCGTGGCCGTTGTCGCGGACGCCTAGGATGAAACTCTTGCCAGTCATGTTGCGGGCGAGTTGTTCGTCCTTGCCTTGGCGGTGGTTGAGCTTGATGTCGCCTTCTTTATTGAGGTTGATCATGATCCCCCAGTCGTTGTCGTCGTTCTTTGCTTGGAAGATGGCGCAGCCGTGCGGTTTAACGATCGTGTACGTGCCTTGCCAGGTATGCCAAGGGCCGCGTGTCCACTCGAGCTTGGTAAACGCGTCTACGCGTGCCGCAGCCTTTCGGTTGTTACGGACGTTGTGCTCGTCGTTGAAGAGGCGAAACATCTCGTTGCTGCCGTCTTCCTG
>JBGCDC010000286.1:0-4581 GCA_045105055.1 Phycisphaeraceae bacterium
GAACGGCAACGCTTGCAATTACCGTAGGCCTATTCTTGGTGCCAAATACTGCACTCGCTGCCGACCCTGCCGAGGCCCAGACTGTCGGCCGGATCATCAGCGAACGCGAGGACCTGTCTTCATTCCTCAAGCTTTTAGAAAAAGCAGAACGCGGCTCAGTACTCGCCGAGCGGACCGATGTGAGCTTTACCGTTTTCGTCCCGAGCAATGCGGCCTTCGAGGCGATGCCCGACGGCGCGGCCGCGACCTTGCTGGACCCGCGCAATGACGACCGGCTTGAAGAGGTCTTCAATTACCACGTCTTGAACCGGGCGGAACCCGGCTTCGAGCTGGAAAAATACAGCACGCTGCAGATGACCAGCGGGCAGTGGCTCTCGATCGATTACAAAGCCGAAACGATCGGCGGTGCCACATTCACCGGCGAGGTGATCCCCTGCTCCAACGGCGTCATCTACGTCATCGATCAGGTCCTCACCCCGACGACCGACGATCTGTTCCAAACGCTACAAAAAGATGGCCGGTTCACCCTATTCACCAAGGCCATCACCGCCAGCCGACAGGGCAAGCTCTACCAGAACGTCCACTCGCAATACACCGTCTTCGCGCCAACGGATGAGGCCTTCAAGAAGCTTCCCGAAAAAGTTGTCGCGTCGCTCTTCCTGCCGGAGAATGATGAACGGCTGGAAGACATCATCAAGCACCACATCACCGAAAGCGTCTTCAGCGCGGGTCAAACAAATCGCTCCGCTCGATTAGGCGTCGCGGATGTCACGCCCCGCAGCGCGTTTGGCCAGCAACTCAACTTCGCTGTCACGGATAGCGGCGCAACCATCGATGCCGTCAACATTCTTGAGACCGATATGCCTACGGCCAACGGTCTGCTGCATGTCGTGGATTCAGTCATCCTCCCCGCCGAGCGCAGCACGCTACAGATCATCCAAGACGACCCCCGTCTGTCCAAGCTCGTCACACTACTCCAAGCCAGCGGCCTAGACCTCGCGCTAGCGGACTCGAAAAACTTCACCATCTTCGCGCCGACGAACGACGCTTGGGACGATGCCCAATACAAAAAACTGATCGAAGACCCCACCGGCGCGAACCGCGAAGCGATCTTCGGCCTGCTCGCTCGACACGTCATCACCGGCAAGCACGTCAGCGAGAACCCGCTGCCCTATGAAAAACTCCGCACCATCCACGGCGCACCGATCTATCTCACCGTCGATGAGGGCAAGACCAACATCCAAGGCATCGAGATCATCGAAGCGGATCAAGAAGCCTTCAACGGTTTGGTCAACGTCATCGGCAAAGTCATCGCCGATCCGATGGAACTGCCGGAAAAAGACCTCACCAAGATCGACGGGATCAGGTTCGCACAGAAGGCACTGGAAGACGCCTCGAAGTTGTATGACGAAGGTAAGTACGAAGAATCCTTCGAGCTCTACGCCCGTCGCGGTTACGAGCTGGCCGACAAGTACGGCAAGTTCTTCAACAAGAGCAACCTGATCAACGCGGTCAGACTGTCCACCGATCCCGGCCAAGAATTCGCAGACAACACGTGGACCTCGCGCAACGCGTTCCGCAATGCTCTGCGAGAACTAGAAGGCAAAGACGACGATATCGAAGACATCCTCCAAGTCGAAGGCGACGACAGCGCGAAGTTCGGCCGCTAACGACGCGAAGAAACCAAAACTCAATTTATCGAAAGTCGACGCCTCTTCAAGGGGCGTCGACTTTTCATTTATACGTATGAATCGCAAATAAAAACAAGCCACAAACGCCTTCGGCCATAGTTAAATATTCGAGCGGTCCTTCGTCGATGAAAACAACGATGGCCTCGGCGTGCACTACTACGACGTTAGCATCGCGGACGACGGGATACGTGGCAGAGCCTTCGACTCCGTTACCAATACCATCGGCGACACCGAACGCCGTGTCTACGGCGACGAGATCATCCTCAACATCGCACACGACGGCACCGTCATCCCGGAACCCACCAGCGCGATACGCTTGGGTACAACCCTGCTACTTTTATCACGCCGACGATACAACCAATCGCAGCGAAGCAAAGCAAAAGCCTCATCGACTCAACAGACAAGCGCAACGCAATTGGACCCGTTGAGTATCATGCAATCCCTATGAGCACGGACAAACAGGCCATGAAAACCTGGCTAGACCGCGATGAGGCGGTACAAGCGATTCGCAACCTGAGTGAAGACGACCTGATCTTTCTCAACACCCAAATCATTGAACGCCTCAAGCTCATCGCACAAGCACAAAGCACCGTCGAGCTGTCACGCTTTAGCCTCGGCGACCAAGTGAGCTTCCAAGGCCCGGGCGGAAAAAAGATCCAAGGCACCGTCATCAAGCTCAACAAAAAAACCGCCGGCGTTCAAACACCAAACGGGCGACAGTGGAAAGTTTCTCCGAGCCTGCTTAGCCATTGCGGCAAAACGAAATGAGAACATAGCGCGGGTGCCCCGGCAGCTTGCCGGCCGGGACGCGTTCTCTGACACTTTGGCTAACTGGCAAGCCACCCAATCTGCTCATCCCATTCTTAGCGCGCCAAGTCACGAGGCAGCAGGGCATCGTGGCCGCGGCTGTGGCGATTGACGACCCAATTGTCGGTGTCGTTGACGCTATTCGCATTGACCTTGAAGGTCTGGACGCTGCCATCGGCATCGGCGAAGTTGTTTGGGGAGTTCTGGGTCTCATCAACGATGTATCCACCTACATCGTTGATCTCAGCAAAGTGCTCATAGATCGAGCCGTTGGGTGCGGGGTGTGAGACCAATGCGCCGTCAACGGGAACACCGAAGAACTTTTTGCCATATGCAAAATCAGAAGCGAGGAGAGTGAAGTCCGCTCCGTGCTCGCCCTGGGGCGACCACGTGTCACCAAGGCGTTCATAAGCGCCGACCTTCTCAAAGTAAAAGTGCTTTACACGGTGGTTGTTGCTGGTGTACAGCATGTAGCTCAGAATGCGGTCGTCTTGGTTGTTCTGGAAGAATTTTTCAGACTTCATCGGGCAGTGCATCACCGCCTCTTGGTTGTTGTTCTGCATGTAGTCGTAATAGATCGGCGGAAGGTCATATCGCCCGGGGCTAAAGATTTCCCATGAACGGATCTGAGCCCCGGCAGCACGCGCATCGGTCCAGCCGCCACCGCCTTCATACCGCGGTCGGCCAGCCGGGAAAAAGTCTTTGTTGTCGACTGCATAGGACAACTGCACCGTGGCGATGCTGCGCACCGCAATAGCACACTGCGTGATCTGAGCGCTGTAACGCGCCTTGCTCAACGCGGGCAGCAGGATCGCGATCAGCAGCGCGATGATCGAGATAACAACGAGAAGTTCAATAAGGGTGAACGCTTTGCGCATGTTGATCCTTCAAGTAATTCAATACGAAACTTATTTTACCTAGCTGCGCGGGCCGAGGCGATTATCGTGCCAATTCCCTCGGCATCATCAAGTTGCGGTGGTTCCCGCCGTTGTTCACGACCCACGTGTCGGTGTCGGTGATGCTGCCTACACCGACCTTGTAGGTGTGCACGCTGCCATCTGCGTCGGCGAAGTTATTCGGGGCGGATTGCGAGCCGCTGAGGATATAGCCGCCGAAGTCATTGATCTCCGCAAAGTGCTCGTAGACCGCACCACTCGTACCGGGGTGAGCGGATAACACACCGCGGTTCTCGGGCTGTCCGAACGGCTGAAAGTCACCCGACACGAAGTCCGAGGCAAGCAGGGTGAAGTCGGCATCCGGCTCACCCCGGGGTGACCAAGTATCGCCGAGCCGTTCGTAGGCGTTGGGGCCGTCGTATTCAAAGTGCTTTAAGCGGTGATTATTACTGACGTAGAGCATGTAGCTAAGGATGCGGTCGTCTTGATTATTCTGGAAGAATTTCTCCGACTTCATCGGGCAGTGCATGACCTCTTCTTGGTTATTGTTCTGCATGTAGTCGTAATAGACTCTACGCAGGTCGTAACCGCCGTGGTGATTATTGGCACCCGAGAAAATCTCCCACGAGCGGATCTGCGCACCAGCGGTCCGCGCACTAACCCAGTTCCCGCCGCCGGAATACTTTTCCAGACCGTGTGGGAAGTATTCCTTGCTATCCGTCGCGTAAGACAGCTGTACCGTCGCGATGCTGCGCACCGCTATCGAACACTTCGTGATGTTGGCCGTGTACTTCGCACTACTCAACGCAGGCAGCAGGATCGCGATCAAAAGCGCGATGATGGAGATGACGACAAGAAGCTCAATGAGTGTAAAAGCTTTTCGCATGGTGTTCCTTCAGTCAGAAAAGACAAATAGCAGACGTGGCACTTAATTGTAGCACCGGCAAAAAAAAAAAAAAAAAACGTCCTCACACTTTCTTTATCGGCAATCAATCGCTACAGCGCCAGTCCATGGGGAGACGGAATACATGCTTCTAGAGCGTTCTAGGCCTATTTTCGCTAATACCCCCGCCGCCTCACGCGGTCGCGCCCACTGTCAAATGTGAGGATGAGGTAGCGCAGCGCGTCGCAGGCGTGGTCCGCGCCCTCCTTGAGGGGGTTTTCGGTATTGGGCCGTTTGGGGTCGT
>JBGCDC010000287.1:0-3406 GCA_045105055.1 Phycisphaeraceae bacterium
GGCACCATCCGGTCGCGTTGTAATCAAAATTTTCGGCGGCATTAATCACTACCGCGTAGCGGATGGAGAACGCTCCGAAGTGTTTTTGATGGATCACCCTCCGCTTAAATCAGCTGAACCCCACTATTGTGTTAAAAATGAGAAGATCCGCGCAGGCAGATTAACCTATTGAATGATCGTGCCGATCCCACTATGGGGCCTTTCTTGATGGGAGCGGATGGTGTCTAAACGAACCCGGTGGAACGAATCAGTTGGGCGAAAGCCGATCGACACCTTGCGTCTAACCGATGCTCAGTGGCTCGAGTGCCTCGCGGAGATTAAACACGTCCGAGAGACACAAGCCGCGATACACGCAAAATCCCGCGCACATGAACGCAGAGATTGCGACCTGGCCCTCTTGATGCTTGCGAATATGTTTTGCTCAGATGGCCGTCGCCAGCTCTATACCATCCGAACGTTTGATATCAGCGCCGTAGGCATGGGCTTTCTGCATGGCTCGTATGTCTACGTTGATACAAGGCTAGAGCTGCTACTCAAGCACCGCGAGGACGGCTGGAAAAAGATCTCTGGCAAAGTGATGCGGTGTGACTACTTCAAAAATATGGTCCATCAAATCGGCGTGATATTTGATGAAGAACTCAATCTTGAAGACTACATCTTGACTGAATCAGGCCTAGGGCCTGAAGAACTCAATGCCGCGTAAAACCAGTGTGATGCCTAATAACGGGTATCACAGATAAAACCTTGTGTAACCCTAGGAAGTGAAATGCGATAACAAGTCGCATTAAGCCTATGCTCATACTTGCCGATAAATATCGTAGCTACAACAGCTAGATGGAGAATAGATTGATGGCAGGGGATAATCCATATGGTGATGGTGTTCTTGTTGACGCACTTCGTATCAGTGATGCGGAGTGGAATGCTTGTGTCCAGGAGATGGACCTACGATCAATGTCAGACAAGCGATCGCTAGAGCGGCGGCAAGAAAAACGCCAACCCTATCGCAACATCGCAAGAATCATTGTCTCGCTTTGTACCTTCGATGGTATGCAACAGCAGTTCAAGGTTCGTGCCTACGACTTGAGCCCATCAGGCTTAGGCTTTCTACACGGCGCGTTTCTGTATAGCGATACGCCCGCAGAGATTCTGATGCAGCACCATGTCTATGGCATGACTCGCATTCCCGCAACCATTGTCAGTTCTGTTCATGTCAAAGGCCGGATCCATCTTTGCGGCGCTAAGTTTGCCGAGTCGATTGATCTGAACGACTACTTGATGTCCGAAGCTGGCTAGCGTCATATTGTCTCAGTAACAGCTCAGCGCTAAAGCCAAGCGACGCCTCGCGGGGGGTCTGATAACCATCGGACACAACGCGCGTCATACGCTGTCTCGTCCGGGCTTATCGGCTGACACCTTGCAAGCGGCGCATTCAGACTTATCGCGGCGAAACACCCGATTAAGGTGTTATCTGTTAACCCGCCCACCCGAAGCCTCGGCGAACACATGCCACGTTCACACCGCATCTTGGTTCTCGTCCACCCCGACTGCGTCCCGCCAGACTCGATCGAGGGGCTATCCAACGAAGACATGGCTCCGTTCAAAACAGAGTTCGACGTTGTCGCCACGCTCAAGAACATGGGGCACAGTGTCCACGTGCTCGGCGTTTCATACGACCTCAGCGCGATTCGCGTCGCGGTCGAAGAATTCAAGCCTTACGTCGTCTTCAACATGCTCGAAGAATTCGCGGGGGTCGGCGTGTTTGATACGCATGTTGCAGCTTACTTGGAAGCGTTGCGCGTGCCTTACACCGGGTGTAACCCACGCGGCCTGATGCTCGCACACAACAAGGGCTTGGCCAAGATGGTCTGCCGATACCACCGCATCCCCGTCCCCGCGTTCCACGTCTTCCCGATCGGCCAACGCAAAGCCACACTGCCCAAACGCTTGGCCTACCCGATGATCGTGAAGTCACTCACCGAGGAAGGCTCGGTCGGCATCAGCCAGGCGTCACTCGTAAACGACGATGCCGCATTGCAAGAACGCGTCCGTTTTGTCCACCGCAGCATCGGCACCGACGCAATTGCCGAACGCTATATCGACGGCCGAGAGATCTACGTCGGCGTCATCGGCAATCAACGGCTTCAGACCCTGCCCATCTGGGAGATGGATTTCTCTGGCCTACCCGAGCGTGCCCCACGCATCGCCACCACC
Source organism: Phycisphaeraceae bacterium (assembly GCA_045105055.1). Taxonomy (GTDB): domain Bacteria; phylum Planctomycetota; class Phycisphaerae; order Phycisphaerales; family Phycisphaeraceae; genus JAHQVV01. The sequence goes on from JBGCDC010000287.1 coordinate 2,212, forward strand.
AAGCTCAAGTGGGACGAGGACTATCAAAAGAAGATCAAGCTCAACACGGGCCCAGCCAAGGGCCTGCCCCCCGGCCTAGAAGCGAAGCTCCCGCGACTGGCTAAGCGCGCTTACCGCGCCCTACAGCTCTCAGGCTACGCACGCATGGACTTCCGCGTCACCGACGACGGGCAGGTCTACCTGCTCGAAGCTAACCCCAACCCACAACTCATGTACGGCGAGGACTTCGCGGAGTCGGCTGAGAACGCTGGAATCGACTACGAGCATCTCTTAACCCGCATCGTCAGCCTTGGCCGCCGGTATCGGCTGATCGGCCAGGCTTAGCCACTGGAACAATCCGCTTGCGGGTATCATTTCGCACGTGTCCGACGCCCCCGACTATTCGATCATCATCCCCGCCTACAACGAGGCGGCCCAGCTGCCGCATACGTTGCCCGCGATCCGTGAGGCGATGGCGCAGGTGCCTGGCACGGGCGAGCTGATCGTCGTGGACAACAATTCGAAAGATGCGACCGCGCAAGTCGCTGAGCAGCTAGGCGCGAAGGTTGTTTTCGAGCCGATCAACATGATCTCCAAAGCACGTAACGCCGGAGCCGCTGCCGCGAGCTCGCCTGTACTGATCTTTGTGGATGCCGACACCCGCCCCTCGGCCGAGCTGCTGACTGCGACGCTCGAACACATGGCACGGGAAGATCGAACCGGCGGCGGTGCAGAGGTGCAACTCGATCCGCCACCCAATTGGTTGACCCGCAAGCTGGCAGGCCTGTGGAACTGGACATCGAGGCAGATGAGCTATCCGGCAGGCAGCTACTTCTTCTGTCGGCGTGATGCATTCGAATCGGTCGGCGGCTTCAACGAAGCGATTTATGCCAGCGAAGAGATCTGGCTGGCCCGCGCGCTCAAGCGATGGGGTCGGCGGCAGACGCCTAAGCGCAAGCTGCACGTGATCAACATCCCCGTCGTCACCTCCGCACGCAAGCTCGACAACGGACCGAAGCTCTATGGCATGTTGCTCTTGATGCTGATCTTCCCGTTCGCGGTCCGCTTCAAGAGCCTCTGCGGATACTGGTACAAGCGCGAAGAGATCGAGACGTCGCTCGAGCCACAAGCTGATATAGCACCAGGCGGAAGCCCAGAGCGCGGATGATCATGCTTGCAGCAAGCGAAAGAGCATAGGTGCCACACTGCGTGCCGG
>JBGCDC010000288.1:0-6097 GCA_045105055.1 Phycisphaeraceae bacterium
TGCGACGGCTTTTTTATAGTGCGGAGCGTGGCGGCGTTGCGTGCCAGCAAGAATGCCTAGGCCTTTTTCCGCAGCGACTTCGCCAGCTTTCATAAAGCGACGCACACCGACGGGGTCGACGGCGATTGGTTTCTCAGCGAAGACGTGCTTGCCCGCGTTGACTGCGGCTTCGACGTGCTTGGGACGGAACTGAGGGTAGCCCGCACAGAGGACGATGTCGACTTCGCTTTCGATGACTTTTTGGTACGCATCGAGGCCGGAGAACATCGTGTCGTTGGTGACCTTCATCGACTCGGGGACGCGTTTTTCCAATGTCTGACGCGAGCGTTCTAGGCTTTCTGGGTAGAGGTCGCCAAGTGCGGTGATCTCGATACCAAGCGAAGACTTTGCGATATCTGCTGCGGCACCTGTGCCACGGTTGCCAGCTCCGATGAGTCCGACCTTGAGTGTGCTCGGCGTTTGGGCGTAGGCCATGGGCGCGACGGATGCGAGCGCTGCGGCACCGGCCGAGGCCTTAATCATGTCGCGGCGGTTCATCCAAAAGCGGTTGCGGGGGGTCTTCATACATTTCCTTTCAAGAGGCGTAGTGACAACAGATGGGACACGCACATAATAGGCTCTTCAGAACCCTTATGACGACGAGTGCAGCCCGCGCGAGATTACGATTGACTATGCGATTACAACGGCTATACTGTTTGCCCACAACCTAAGACTGCCTTGATCAAGAGTGACAGAGGGACGGGCCCGTTGAAGTCACCGCAACCGCGTTTAACCGGCGAATAGCCGTTTAAACGAGAGGTGCGAAATCCCACCCCGTTTAAGCCAATGGCTTAGCAGGGGCAGATCAAGAGCGGCAGGCAGCCTGCGTGATCCACGCTTGACCACCCGCCCCTCTTGCTTCTGTAAGAGGGGTTGTTTGTTTCAAGGCGTGATCGAACACGAGAGCGAGCCAACCCATGCGCTACGTCAAATCACTAAAAGCCAAAGAATGCGGAGCCGAGTACCCCATCGAGCCGCGCACCATCTGTGATGTCGACTTCTCACCCGTCGAGGTGGAGTACGACTACGAAGCGATGCGGGGCAAGGTCACTCGCGAGTCGATCGAGGCCGGCCCTTTGTCACTGTGGCGATACAAAGATTTGCTACCCATCGAAGGCGAGCCTAAGACGGGCTTTCACTCCGGCTGGACTCCGCTGATCAAAGCAGACAACCTCGCTAAGAAACTCGGCGTCGATGAGCTGTATATCAAAGACGACTCGTGCAACTACCCGAGCTATTCCTATAAGGATCGCGTCGTCTCCGTCGCCGTGACCAAGGCCATCGAGTTCGGGTTCGATACCGTCGGCTGCGCGTCCACCGGCAACCTCGCACACTCCGTCGCTGCGCACGCCGCCATCGCAGGACTCAAAGCATTCGTCATGGTCCCGCACGATCTCGAAGAAGGCAAGATCGTCGCGACGCGCAGCTTCGGCCCAAACCTCGTCAAAATCAAAGGTAACTACGACGACGTCAACCGGCTCTGCGCACAGATCGCGGACAAGTACGGCTGGGCTATTGTCAACGTCAACCTCCGCCCGTACTACACCGAAGGCGCAAAGACGCATGGCTTCGAGATCGCCGAGCAGATGGGCTGGAAACTGCCGAAGCACACCGTCGTCCCCGTCGCGGGCGGAACGATCCTGCCGAAGATTTACAAGGCCTATCAGGAGTTCATCAAGTTGGGCTTGGTCGAGGACAACAAGCCCGCGATGTACGGCGCGCAAGCCGAAGGCTGCAACCCGATCGCCAAGGCGGTGCGTGAAGGCGAAGAACTCTTCCACCCGCAAAAGCCAAACACGATCGCCAAGTCGATCGCGATCGGCAACCCCGCAGACGGCTACTACGTCATCAAGCACATCAACGAGTCGGGCGGCTACGCCGAGTCCGCGACTGACGCGGAGAATATTGCGGCGATTCGTCTGCTCGCCGAGACCGAGGGCATCTTCACCGAACCGGCCGGCGGGGCGACGATGGCCTGTGCAATCAAGCTGATCGAGTCGGGCAAGATCCCACGCGATGAGCCCATTTGCGTCTGTATCACCGGCAACGGCCTAAAAACCATCGAAGCCATGGACGGCCAGTTCGAGCACGTCGAACCCATCCCCGCCAAGATCGCCGACTTCGACGCCATGATGAACACGCTCAAGAATGCTGACGCACCTGCCCCGGCAGCCGTCTGAACATCGCCAGGCAGAAATAGCCTGCCCTACCTTGCTAAACTACTAAAATGCGGTCAACAAAGCCGCTCGGAGAATCATGATGTCCGACACCATTACCGTCACTATCCCTGCCGCGCTTCGGCCACAAGTCGAAGGCAACGAAGAGGTCGCCGCTCAAGGCGAGACCATCGGCTCGGTGCTCGACGCACTCAAAACCCAGTACCCGTCCTTCGGTGAAAAGCTTTTTCCCGCAGGCGATGACAAGATGAATCGCTCGATCAACGTCTATATCAACGAAGAAGACATCCGCTTCCTCGAAAACCTAGAGACCAAGGTGACTGGCCGAGACCAAGTGGACATCATCCTTGCGATCGCGGGGGGCTAAAGCCGCTTCCGGCTTAGCACCTAGAAACGGTGAGAGAGTAAAGCTGCCTCGCCTTTCTACTCGGCGACATGCCGAATGTCTTTGCCCTCTACACCTCGAACCCGGAGTATGCCATGCCTGTTATCAAACGAAAATGCTGGTTGACCTTTGAAGGCGGCGCGCAACAACAGCCGCGTCTTTGGGAGATGTCCCACAAGTTCCCCGAGGTCGTGTTCGACATTCGACAAGCAAGCGTGCAAGCAGACATCGGCATCATGGCCGTGCTGTTTGAAGGCGAAGAAGACGATATCCAATCGGCCTTGGATCACCTGACGTCCAACGGCGTCAAGGTCGACCCGGTCGAAGGCGGCTCGCTAGTCGCGGGCTAAAACATTTTGTATTGAATTGAGTTGATGATGACTGCGACAGAAACCACCGAACTGCCGATCCAAACCGACGACGCCCTTGCCCGCTACCACCGGCAGATGCTCCTGCCCGGCTTCGGCGAAGAAGGCCAGAAGAAACTCCTCGGCGCGACTGCGCTCGTCGTCGGCTGCGGTGCGCTTGGCACTGTCATCGCCAATATGTTGGCGCGCGCGGGCGTCGGCCACCTCATCATCGTCGACCGCGACTTCATCGAGATGACCAACCTGCAACGGCAAGTGCTGTTCGATGAGAACGATGTCAAAAACGCGATCCCCAAAGCCGAGGCCGCCAAGGCCAAGCTCGCCACGATCAACTCGCAGGTCAAAGTCAGCGCGGTCGTTGACGATGTTAACCACACGAACCTTGAATGGCTCGCCGGTGTGAAGCCCGATGGTAGCGATGCAACTGATTCGCCTGCCGGTAAGAAAGTCGACATCATTATCGACGGCGTCGACAACTTTGAGACGCGTTACCTCGCCAACGACTGTGCTGTAAAGCACGGCATCCCCTATGTCTACGGCGGTGCAGTCGGAACGGTCGGCGCGAGCTACCCGATCCTCCCGCACACCGTCCCGCCAGCCGACTCAGCAGTCCCCGCTTCAGCGGGTACAGGTGTCGGCCCCACCGAATGGGAACAAGCGGGAAAGGCCACGCCGTGCCTACGCTGCATCTTCGAGCAGGCACCACCGCCTGGCCTCAACCCGACTTGTGACACCGCGGGCGTCATCGGGCCGGCCGTCTCCATTATCGCGAACTACGAAGTTCTCGAAGCGATCAAGATTCTCACAGGCAACCTCGACGCGGTGAATCCGACGATGATCACGCTCGACCTCTGGGCGAACACGACGCGGCACTTCAAAGTTGCCAAGGCCTACGACGTCAGCGATTGCCAATGCTGTAAGCATCGCAATTTTGAATTCTTAGATGGCAAGTTCGCTGCGGGCGCGACGACGCTCTGCGGCCGCAACGCGGTGCAGATCAGCCAAAAGCTTGGCGATGGGCAGAAGCTCGACTTCACCGAAATCGCATCTCGCCTTGAACAGCACGGCACGGTGAAGGCAAACAAGTTCATGCTCCGCGCCGACATCACCGACAACGGCGAGCCATACGAGATCACGCTCTTCACCGACGGCCGCGCTATCATTAAGGGTACGCAAAAATCAAGCGTCGCTAAGAGCGTCTACGGCAAGTACATCGGCGCATAAACCCGATCGCAATAACGCAACCGCATTAGCCCCCATCGCAAGATGGGAGTTCAAGTCATAGAGAATGTTAAGCCCCATCTTGCGATGGGGGCTATTGAAGAAAGTAGCAAGCCATGGCACTGGAACAAGAAGTCAAGGTCTATCAATTCCTGCTCGGCTACGGCGAAATGCTGTTGGCTGACATCAGCGAAGAAGACGCATATCACTTGATCTGCGATGGCGGGGTGAGCCCGGCCTGGATCATCGGGCACCTCGGTTTTGTTGCAAATCGCATCTTCTCGATGTGCGGTGGCGAGCCGAAGATCGATTCGGATCTGTGGCAGCCGCTATTTGCGGGCGGCAGCACGCCCAGCGGTGAAGCGGATGAAGAAACATACCCGTCATGGGATGAACTGAAAAACGTCTGGCGACAGGGCCACGCCGATGTCGCCGAGATTGCTTTGAGCCTGTCTGCTGAGAAACTCGCAGAGCCCAACCCTAACGAACGGATGAAGGCGACCCTGCCGACGATCCATGACTTCCTTGGCTTCGTCCTCACCGGCCATGACGCGATGCACCTAGGCCAGCTCTCGACATGGCGTCGTGTGCAGGGCCGCCCGCCATTGTTTTAAGCGATAAGAAAATGATCTACCTCGATAACGCAGCAACGAGTTTTCCCAAGGCCCCCGGTGTCGGCGAGGCCACGGCCAACTTCATCGCCAACGATGCGGCCAACCCAGGTCGCGCGGGTCATCGTATGGCTGTCGCTGCGGAAGAAATGCTGGACCGTGTCCGACTAAAGCTCGCTCGACTTGTTAACGCCCCTACGCACGAGCGTATGGTTTTCACGCTTAACGGCACCGATGCGCTTAACATCGCGATCAAGGGTGTGATCAATGAGTGCGTGATCAACAGTGGCGCTAAGCCGCATGTGATCACGACCGTGCTCGAGCACAACTCGGTGAGCCGACCGTTGCAATCGATGTTCGACGCGGGCAAGATCGACTTGTCGCGAATCGATTGTGATGACGCGGGTTTGATTGATCCGGCCGACATCAAGGCCGCGATTACGCCACACACGAAACTGATTGTTGCGACCCATGCGAGCAACGTCATCGGTACGATCCAAGACGCCGCCGCCATCGGTGCGATCGCACGCGAGGCGGATGTGCTTTTTTGCCTAGACGCGGCGCAGACTATTGGCGTGTACCCAATCGATGTCCAGGAGATGAACATCGACCTGCTCGCGTTCCCAGGACACAAGTCGCTGCTGGGCCCGACGGGTACCGGCGCGCTGTACGTTGGCACGCGCGTTCCCGAACCGTCGGAACAAGTCGATTGCTCAACCGGCCGACTGGTTCCTTTCCGAGAGGGCGGGACCGGTGGCGACTCGTCTACGCCAACCCAGCCCGCACTCTACCCGTACTACCTTGAAGGCGGCACACCCAACACGGTCGGCATCGCAGGTCTCGAAGCGGGCATCGACCACGTCAATAAGACGCCTCTGCTTGACACGCTTGATCACGAGCAAGCACTAGTTCAGCAAATGATCGACTTCCTCTCGGCTGATGATCGCTTTGAGATCTATGGAAACACCGACGCCAAGTCGCGCGTTGGCACGCTGACATTTAATGTCAATGATATGGACGCCCCGGACATCGGCAGCATCTTGGACGATAGTTTCGAGATCGCGATTCGTCCGGGCCTGCACTGCTCGCCCTATGCACACAAGCGTTTTGGCACCTTCCCGACGGGCTCGATCCGAGTGAGCCCCGGTGCGTTTACGACGGGCGATGAGGTCGCGCAACTGATTGATGCGCTCGATCAAATCGCGATGTGAATCCCAGAAGTATTGGGTAGATCGCGTGTCATATATCGGATTAGCGATTGATGCGCTCGCCATAGCTGCTGGCGGAAGCCCGTCG
>JBGCDC010000289.1:0-12574 GCA_045105055.1 Phycisphaeraceae bacterium
GATAAGTTTCGGTCTGCAAATTCAAGTCCGAGGTGGGGCAAAAAACGGGGCGTACCAACGGAGATCGGTCGGAGAGCCTGGAGGGATGCATGATTATAGGACAAGGGCAGTAAAATCCGAAGCGCCGTGTCGTTAAAATAGGAATACGCGGAACAAACCACTAAGCGGCATAAATCCCACCGCATGAAACCTCTACTGCCATGCCACCGATAAGTCATCACATCCAGACAGCTTTCATCGTGGCGGCCTGTGTTTTCGTGATCGGCTGCTTGACATGGTTCTTCTCATCCCGCCGCAAAGCATTTATCCGCGCATTCTCGACCCCTGACCACGTTCGCGAAACGTCTCGGTCAATCCCGCGTGATACGTCATACCGGCAAGGGATGCGGTCCATTGCCCTGCTTCAAATGGGCGCAGCCATTTTAATTGCACTTATCGCATTCGGCGCGTGGCTGGTCTGGTGAGGAGCGGCTAATCACTGGCAACAGTTGGTCAACGACTCCCAACCCGATCCACTAAACTGCTTGAATGGCCAGCCCATCCACCAACTCGGCCGCACCCGGAGAAAAGCCCAAGGCTAAAGCACCCGCCAAACCGGCGAAGCCCAAGGGCGACACCCCCGCGATGCGGCAGTACAAGCACTTCAAAAAGCAGCATCCCGGCTGCGTGCTGTTCTTTCGTATGGGCGACTTCTACGAGATGTTTTACGAAGACGCGGTGCTCGCCAATCGCGTGATGGGCATCACGCTCACGCAGCGCAGCGAAGGCGTGCCGATGGCGGGCGTGCCGTACCACAGCGTCGAGGGCTACCTCCGCAAGATGATCCAGGCCGGCCACCGCGTCGCGATCTGCGAACAAGTCGAAGACGCGAAAGAAGCCAAAGGCGTCGTGAAGCGTGACGTAACGCGCGTGATGACGCCCGGAACGCTGACGGATGAATCGCTCCTCGACGAGGGAGCAGAAAACCCGCTCGCTGCGATCACCTACCACCACCAAGCAGGCTCGGCCGGGGCGCAGGCCTCCATCGCCTGGCTCGAACTGTCCACCGGCTCGTTCAGCGTCGCAACCCTCAACGAAACCGAAGCGGAAGAAGAACTCGCACGCATCGCGCCCAGCGAACTGCTTTACTGCGACACCGCCACCGGCGACGCGCCGATGCGCATCGAACACCTCAAGCAACAGCTCGGCTGCAGCACCACTGGGAGGCCGAGCTGGCAGTTCCGCATCGACGAAGCCACCGACGCACTCAAAACCCAGTACGGCGTCGCGCAGCTCACCGGCTTCGGCTTCGCCGACGACGACCCCGCACTCACCGCAGCCGGGGCACTGCTCCAATACCTCGGCGAAACGCAGCGCTCCGGCGAAGAAGCCTCGGGCACGCCAAAACAACTCGCACACCTCCGCCCGCCCAAGCGTTTCGCCAGGGCCGAGCACTTGGTCATCGACCCGACGTCGCTGCGCTCGCTCGAAATCGACCGCACGCTACGCACCGGCAAAACCGACGGCGCACTACTCGGCATCTTCACCGGCCCAAGCGCCCCCGCCACGGCCATGGGCAAACGCATGCTCCGCCACTGGCTGTGCTACCCGCTCTCAGATCGAGGCGGCATCGAGCAGCGGCAAAGCGTCGTGCAGGCGATGGTCGACGACAGCCGATTCCGACGCGAACTCAAAGAAGCGATCGAGCCGGTGCAAGACATCGAACGCATCGCCGCACGCCTCGCGGTCGGCCGAGCCACGCCACGCGACCTTGTCGCACTGGGACGAAGCGTCGGCCAAGCCAAACAGGTGCAAGACGTCCTCGCCGACCGCCCCAATCAATCAACGTATCACGACCGCGCCGCATCATTGCTCGCGATACTCGATCCGCTCGCAGTGACGATCCACACCGCTTGTATCGAACAGCCGCCCGCGCACCTGCGCGAAGGTGGCCTGATCGCTGATGGCCACGATGCTGAGCTCGACGAAGCCCGCTCGCTGCAGCGTGACAGCCACGCTTGGCTTGCGAAGTATCAATCGAAACTCGCTGAAGAACACGACATCCCGCACATCAAGGTCGGCTACAACCGCGTCTTTGGCTACTACATCGAGCTGTCCGCGATGAATAAAGACAAGGCCCCCGACAGCTGGTCACGCAAGCAAACGCTCAAGAATGCGGAGCGTTTCATCACGCAAGAGCTGAAAGAGTTTGAAGGCAAGGTGCTCAGTGCCGAGTCCCGTGCCGTCTCACGAGAACAAGCTTTGTTTGCCGAGCTATGCGAAAAAGGCGCGAGCGAGATGGCGACCCTGCACGGCTTCGCGCAGCTTGTTGCCGAGCTCGATGTGCTCAGCGCCTTTGCCGAGCGATCGACACGGGCGAAGTACGTTAAGCCAACGATCGTTGATGAGCCGGTGCTGCACATCGACGCGGGCCGACACCCGGTACTCGACGAACTGCTCGGCGATCAATTTGTGCCCAATGATTTGGAGTTAGGAGTTGGGGGTTCGGATTTGGGGGCCCAGACAAACCCGCTGAGCAACGAATCGGAGCCCCAAAACCCAAAACCCAAAACCCAATCCCCGCCGAGCGCCAGCTTGGCCCTTATCACCGGCCCGAATATGGCGGGTAAATCGACCTATATCCGGCAAGCCGCGCTGATCACCCTGCTCGCGCACACCGGCTGCTTCGTCCCCGCCGACAGCGCCGTCGTCGGCCTAACCGATCGCATCTTCACCCGCGTCGGTGCGAACGATGAACTGCACGCGGGGCAATCGACCTTCATGGTCGAGATGACCGAAACGGCTAACATCTGCCACCACGCAACCGAACGCAGCCTCGTCATCCTCGACGAGATCGGCCGAGGCACCAGCACGCTCGATGGGCTGAGCCTCGCCTGGGCCATCGCGGAACACCTTGCAGGCCCAGGAAAAGCCGCGGGCAACAAGACAACTTCCGGGGGCGGCCCGCGCACGCTCTTCGCTACGCACTACCACGAGATCACGACCTTGGCCGAGCGTTTGCCGCAGGTCACCAACCTCAGTGTCACCGTCCGGGAATGGCAAGACGAGATCGTGTTCCTGCACCGCATCGCGCCCGGAAGTGCCGACCGTTCATATGGCATCCACGTCGCAAAGATCGCGGGCATTCCCGACAGCGTGATCAAGCGTGCGAATCAGTTGCTGGCGGATCTTGCGGTGAAAAACGCCAGCGCTAAGCCGCAAGCGGCTGTCCCCCCGCCGCCACAACCGCAGATGTCGCTCTTTAAAGAGTATCTGCCCCATCCGGTGATGGAAAAACTCGCGAGTACTGATCTGAATATCCTCAGCCCGATCGAAGCCTTCGACCTGCTACGCGAATGGCAGAGCGAGATGGTTGAAGAATCGACGGAAGACCAATCATGACCCGACACCTCGCCAAACTACTCGACATGATCTGGTACGCCAGCATCGGTTTGTTCCTCGGACTACATGCCGGAACCATTCTTGCGGTAGTTGAGACGTTTGATAGTTCGCGCAAGATCGACGCGACGCCTGGCCTGATGCCTTACGCCGATCCCCACTTCGCGGACACGCATAACGAGATTGTCGCTGGATTCATCGCCCAGAATGTGTTTAAGAACGGCGGCGTGGTCGTGTTGGTTCTCTTAGGCGTCGCACTATTGTCACGCTTCGCTTATCCGCTGTTGGTCAAACTAAGTCGAGTGAATACGGTCGGCAGTATCAGACTCGGCCGAGCCCGATTGCTAGCGATGATGCTCTGTGCGGGTTTCATGGCTTACGGCACTCAGAATATGATGCAAATGAATCAAGACTGGCCAAAGCTGTATCACTTGAAAGGCGACCTCGCTGAGCGCCGCGCCGACTTTGATGCAAGGCATAAGATTTCCGAGCGTGTCGTCGGCGGTGCGTGGTTCGTTGGTGCGTTTGCATTAGTCATCTCCCCTTGGTGCCGACGTATCGCCGACAGCCCCCTACAATCCGGAGATGGCAAAGAAGAAGTCAACGAAGAAAAAGTCGGCCCGCAAAAAGCCTGAGCCGAAGCTGATCAAAGCGCCCGAGAACGAGCGTCGCCGCGCCGCGCGGATCTATAAAAAACTCCAAGCGAAGTACCCCGATGCGCACTGTGCGTTGATCCACTCGAATCCGTTTGAGTTGTTGGTCGCGACGATCCTTTCGGCGCAGTGTACGGATGTGCTCGTCAACAAAGTCACCCCCGGAATATTCGCAAAATTACCGACGCCGCAGATGATGGCCAAGGCCGAGCTTGCGACGATCGAGTCGCTAGTAAACCGCGTCAACTTCTGGCGGAACAAGGCGAAAAGCCTCAAAGGCATGGCCCAGCTACTCGTCGAGAAGCACGACGGCGTTGTACCCCAGACCATGGAAGAACTCATCGAACTTCCGGGCGCTGCGCGCAAGACCGCCAACGTCGTGCTCGGCAACGCGTTCAACATCAACACCGGCGTCGTCGTTGATACCCACGTCGGTCGAATCGCAAAACGATTCGGGCTGACAAAGCACGATGACCCGAAAAAAATCGAGCGTGACCTGATGGCCCTGTTCCCCAAGAAGAACTGGTGCATGCTGTCACACCTGCTGATTTATCACGGCCGCGCGGCGTGTAAGGCACGGCATGCACTGTGCTACGACGATGATCTTTGTAAGACGTATTGCAGCAATGCGCAGATGGATTGATCGCCTCGAAAGTATGAACCCGAACAGACATTCCTGACTGTTCTCAGGGCGAAGCCCTGCTTCGAACCGGTTTTGGCTGCGCCGAATGACAGGCAAGAATACCTCTCCCCCTTGATCAATCTATTTCTCACTCTGGACGCTTCGTGTCTTCCTCTTAACGAAATCAGCTTCAATTCAGTTCGATGTCTTGGATCCACACGTTGCGGAATCGCACAGGGTTGTTGTGGCCTTGCAGGCGTGTTGGACGGGCGTCGGGACCTTCGCGTCGCCCCGCACCGGTCTTGCGTTTCATTTCGTAGTCGTCGTGGATGAGCTTGCCGTTGTGGTAGACGGTGATGCGGGCATTTTCGATTTTCTTATCGCCGTCGTATCGCGGGGCACGAAAGACGATGATGTAGTCCTGCCACTCGCCCGCTGGCTTGCTCACAAGCGCATCAGGTTTTTGCATTCGGTATAGGCTACCGCCGTAGGACGGCTTGAAGTCCTCTTCGGAGATGCCGAAGGCGTTTTGGATTTGTAGCTCGTAGCGTTGTTGGATGTACACGCCGGAGTTGCCCGTGTTTTCGACGCTGGTGTCGTCGCGGTCGTTGACGTTGAACTCGACGTACATAAGCATGTCTTGGTGCGGCTTAGGCGTGAGCATGCTGTCGCCACGGATTTTGGTTGAGGCGGTGAGTTCGCCGTCTTTGAACGACCAATTCGTGCCTGGTCCTGGCTCGGGGATGAGGATGTGCTTGTCGTCGCCGACGAGTTGCTTGGCTGTCTTTGGTTTGACGAAGTTGTCGATATCGACGACGCCCTTGGTCGTGCCGGGCACGTTGTTGAAGACCGGGTCGGCGGGTTCATCGGCGGCGGTCGATGCCGTCGTGCAGGACAGCGTGCAATAAAGCATGCAGGCAATGAATAGGTAGGACGTCAGTATTCTATGTGGCATCGAGGCCTCCTTCGCGGTGTATCGCCTTAGGATAGCCGACGCGTGCAAGGCATGACTTAAAGCAGGCCCAGCGTCTCGTCGAGCTCGAATACCGCATTCATGTTCTGAATCGCTTGGCCGGAAGCGCCCTTGATCATGTTGTCTTCAGCAGCAAACACGACCACGGTCTTCGTGTCGCCCACCGTGGCGAGGCGGACGCTTAGGTCACAAAAATTTGTACCCACAACATGCTTGATATTCGGCGGCGTTTCACGCAAACGCACAAACGGCTCGCCGCTATACGCATCCACAAACGCATCGATCAACTCTTCTTCCGTCACATCCGGGTCGCTTGGCTCGAGGTAGATCGTTTCCAAAATCCCGCGGTCTACCGGCAGCAAGTGCGGAACGAATAATGGCTCGACACGATGCCCTGCGATGCGCGATAGCGTCTGACCGATCTCGGGTTGGTGTCGGTGGCCAGCGATCGTGCCGTAGGCGTGGTAGCCCTGGTTGGCTTCGGGAAAGTGCAGCGCGGCCTTAGGCGACTTACCCGCGCCGGTGATGCCGCTGGCCGCGTTGATGATGATACGGTCGGTCTTGACGAGTGAGTGCGACAGCAGCGGCGCGATGGCCAGCGCTGCGGCGGTCGGATAGCAGCCGGGGTTAGCGACAAGCGTCGCGCCGGGCAGGTCTTTTCTAAAGAGCTCTGGTATGCCATAGACCGCGTCGGCTAAGTTCGCCGGGTCATCGTGCGCAACGTCGTAGACGTCTTCGTAGAGCGATTGATCGGACAAGCGATAATCAGCGCTAAGGTCGATGACTCGCAGCCCAGCGTCGAGGAGCTTTGGCGCGTAAGCCATCGCGGCCTTGTGCGGCAGGCCGAGGAACGCGACGTCGGCCGCTTCAGCAATCGCATCGAAATCGATCGGGCGCGTCTGCGCGATGTCTTCGTCGAGCCGCCCCAGCAGCGAGGGAAACTCATCGCGCAGATCGGGTAGCACTTCGCGATGGCTCGCGAGGTAGGTCAGTTCCGCTGCGGGGTGACGCAGTAGTAGATCGACGAGGTGATAGCCGGTGTAGCCGGTGCAGCCGATGATCGCGGCGCGAGTGCGGATGTTATCTTGGTCGGTGGTCATAAGGCTAAGAGTTTAGCGGGCCGGCCTGCATTTATCGCGTCCAATATCCAGGTGCGGGCATGGCAACTGGTTATTCGGTCCCTGCCAAAAAGGCAAAACAAAGGGCTGCTTATCGCTCTAAAACTCGTTTTAACAAGAGAAAATGAATTCTAAGGATGGCATGAGCATTGCGTCTAATAACTGTGCACGCCCGTGTTGGGCCGTGTGAACGAGGTCACCAAAACCTCAAACGTACTCTCATTGCACGAAAGGAATACGCCATGATTAATAACATCCAAAAAGTATGGGACACGCCCTTTGACCTGCTTCGCGAAATGGACCGGGCCTTGAACGGCCGAGTGGGCGTCGATAACGACGACCTGACCGCCAAATACCCTGTGGACATCCATGAAGACGAAGAAGGGCTAACCGTCTCCGCAGAGCTCCCCGGCTTTGCGAAAGACCAGGTCGACATCAGCATTGATGAAGGCGTCTTAACCCTTGCCGCTCAACGCGAATCGACCAAGCAAGAAGGTGTGACGACCCACCTTCACGAGCGGCGCTTCACCCGAGTCCGTAGGCAGTTCACCTTACCAACGACCGTCGATACCACTGATGTGGACGCAACGCTCGCGGATGGCGTCCTGACGCTTCGATTAAAAAAGAAGGACGAGGTTAAGCCTCATAAGATCAAGGTCAAATAATTATCCAGAGCGGTTTAATTGACACGCACGCTTCGGATAAAGTGCCTATGATACTGAGTCGATAGGGACTCATCGCAACAAATTTGATTTTCTCCTCCGCCGCCGTCAGCGCCTCGTGTGTTGACGGCGGTCTTTTTTATTTCGTTATGACACTCTTCAAGCGACATCAATCGCTTTGTTCTTTATCGACTGCGCTAGCGCGTGCGACTTCTCTTGCAACCGGATCATCGCCAAGGATGTAGCGTTCCACCGCTAGCCCCACCGCTCGCTCGTTGTTTGTTTTGTCGAGTACGACGTTGGCCGCATCAAGCGCTTCGCCAAAGGCGTTGCCGACCGCGAGGCCTAGCCCTGCCCAGCGCAGCATGCCCGCGTCGTTGGGGGCATCGCCGATCGCGCAGACACGACTCGCATCGATGCCGTACTGCTCCGCGACCCGCTTGAGCGCGATGCCTTTGTCGACCTTTGCGTTGACGACTTGGACGATTGTCTTGTCGCTTTCGGGAAACGCGGCATGCTCGCCGAAGTTCGCCACGATCGCTTCGCGGATCGGTGCAAGCTGCTCCGCATGAAACAACAGCATCAGCTTTGTCACCGGCCGAGACAACGGGACAATCAATGAGCCCACGTAGTCGGGCTTAAACCGCTTAGCTGTTGCGGTCTTGAACCGCGGATCGTCGTGGTCGGTGTACCACTTGTCCTTCACCTCAAGCGACACGACGACCGAAGGCTCGATCGATCGGGCCAGCTTAATAATCTCACGCGCGACCTTCGAATCCAAAGGCTCGTGATAGACCTGCTCGTCTTGCGCGACATCGTAAACCAGCGCCCCGTTGTAATTGATCAACGGCGTATCCAGCCCAAGCTTTTGATGGATCAGCTTTGATGAACGCGGCGGCCTAGCTGTCGCGATGACAACCTTGACCCCGCGACGCATCGCTTCCTTGATCGCAACCGCGTCGTACTTCGCAAGCTTCTTGTCCGACCGCAACAGCGTGCCATCCAAGTCCAGCGCAAGCATGTCGTATCGTAGCGATGGCGAGTCGCCTTGGTTTACAGAGTTAGGCTGAGTGGATTGCGTGATCGCGTCGCTCCAGTAGTCAGCCGCATGATAGTCGGTGGGGCTACACTTAGGTGTCCGCATAATCATCCGCCGCATGCGTGCCAATACGAAACTGAGCCTGATCATGACCATCCCTCACACCGCGCACGCCAGCACGCAAGACAACAGACCGATCACCGACGCGAACCGGCTCGGGCTCGATTTCGCCGCCGAGGCAAATAGCTTCACGTATACCGGGCCGATCATCGACATCCACACGCACATCAGTTCGCCGCGCGCAGCGGAGTTGTTCCTAGACGTCGCGGATGCGTACGGCATCGATCAGTGCTGGACGATGACAGGGCTACCAACGGTTAAGCCGATCATCGAATCGTTGACGGGTGATCGCGCCGGTCGCATCCAATTCATTTGTGTGCCGGACTTCACCAAGCGTGAGGAGCCGGGCACGTTTACGACCAAGTGGCTGCAAGACATCGAAGATTTTTATGCGCTCGGCTCGCGCATCATTAAGTTCTGGGCCGGGCCACGCGGCCTCGACTTTGAGCCCGGGCCCGACAGCCCGATGCGCCTCGGCTCGCCCATCCGCAGGCAAGGCTTCAAGCTCGCCTACGACCTTGGTTACCGCGTGTTCATGACCCATGTCGCCGACCCGGATACATGGTTTCAAACCGCCTATGCCGACAGCGCGAAGTACGGCACGAAGCTAGACCAATACAAACCGCTTGAGGAGCTTCTCGACCAGTACCACGACGTCACCTGGATCGGCGCACACATGGGCGGCTACCCCGAGGACCTCGACTGGCTGCACGACTTCCTCGGCCGACACCCCAACTATGTCGTCGATTGCTCGGCCACAAAGTGGCAGGTCCGCGAGCTGTCCAAGCACCCCCGCAAGTTGGCACAATTTATTGACGCAAATCCTGGCCGGGTCCTTTTCGGCAGCGACATTGTGGCCTGGCCGACCAACACCGACCCGGACCCCGAGCACCCCGACGCCGACCACGGCTTCGACCTGTACGCGTCCCGCTACTGGGCCCTGCGGACGATGCTCGAAACAGACTACGCTGGCCCATCGCCGATCGTCGACCCGGACCTGCACAAGGTCGACCCATCCGTCGACCCCAAATCCACTGCGAGGCTCTGCGGGGCCGCCCTCTCCCCTGCCCAGCTCAAAGACGTCTATCACGACGCGGCAAAAGCCGTGCTCAAGCGTGGCGGCGTCATCTAACGACTCAGCTTCCCGAAATAACCACCCAAAAACCTTAAGACACCGCACTTCGTATCTACTGGTGAGTCTGTATAATCAATCTTCAATCTAGAGCCAATGCTTTCCGGTTGAGGCTACATACGCCTGCTGCTCCAACACCTCCAACGAGAACTTTTTCGATGCTAAACAAACTTTTCATGGCGACGCTGCTGCTTTGCGTGGTTGCAATGCCTGCGCTATCGACACTTGCTGACCCCGCTAAGACGCTCGAAGATGCCGGCCTGACCCGCACCGGCATGGAATACGTGATCGCGGAAGAGACCGAGATCATCCGGGCCCGTAACGAGATCAAGCTGGCTCAGCGTGAGCTTAAAGAGGCCGAAGACGACTTCCGTGATGCCGAGCGAAAGATCGCCAAGGCCCAGTCGTACATCGCCCACCTGCAGCGTGAGATCGACAAGATGAAGGACAAGGTCCGCCGCTCAGACGACCAGAAGGAATATGCCCGCAACATGAAGGCGTACGACGAGTTGGTCGCGAATATCGAGAGGACCCAAGAAGAGCGTAAAAAATTCGAACAGAACCAGCAAGTCAAGATGGACGATGCGAAAGCCGCCTACATCGCAACCATGGTTTCATGGGTCGAGAAAGCCGCCGTCGTCAATGACAAGTACGAAGAACTATCCAAAAACGAAGCCATCACCGGCGCGGTCAAGGCTATCGGCGAGCAAGACAAGCGTAAGTATGTCCTCGGCCCAAGCCGACGCTTTCAGTCCATCAAAAAGGAACTGACCAAAGCTGCTGGCGAGTACCAACGCGGCGCGGTCGATCTGCGTAAAGCAGGCAACGTCATGGAGATCGACGTACGCATTAACGGTAAGCCGATCCGATCGATGATCCTCGACACCGGTGCAAGCTCCCTGAGCCTGCCCTACCTGTTCGCGAAGGACCTCGGTATCACTGTGACCGACGCGGACCCGGTCGTTCAACTCCAGATGGCAGACGGCAAGCTCGTCGACGCCCGAAGCGTCACGCTCGAATCCGTACAGGTCGGCGAGTTCATCTGCAACGACGTCGAAGCCTTCGTCCTCCCAGAAGACCTTAGCGCCGCTTCCCCGCTGCTAGGCAACTCATTCCTAAGCAACTTCACTTACGAGATTGACCCCGTCCGTGGCAAGCTGATTCTCAGCCGACTGACGAAAGAAGAATAGTAAGTATTGATCCATTACAAATAAAAAAAGCCACGGCGTTAAACCGTGGCTTTTTTAATTCTATCGTAGGCCGGGCTCAGCCCGGCGCTACTTTTCGTATCTTCCTCATGCGGGGGTAAAGCCCAGCTTACGATTCAATCAACCCGCCGCTTTTGCTGCGGCGATAGCGGCGTCGTAGTCAGGCTCTTGAGCGATCTCTGGCACCAGCTCTTGATAGGCGATCTTGCCATCCTTACCGATGACGCTGACGCTTCGTGCGAGCAGCGTGGCGAGTGGGCCGTCGGCCATCTCTAGGCCATACGCCTTGCCAAAGCCGCGCGTCTTGAAGTCCGACACGCAGTGCACCGCTTGCGAATCAGTCGCGCCGCACCATCGGCCCATCGCGAATGGCAGGTCGCAAGAAACAGTCAGTACGACGAAATCGTTGTCGCCCGCTTCTTTGTTGAAGCGTTTGGTCTGAAGGTCGCAGATACCGGTGTCGATCGAAGGGACGGTCGAGAGGATGACGACCTTGCCCGCGTAATCGGAGAGCTTGACCTCGGAGAGGTCCAGGCCGGTGCCTGCGAAGTCGGGAGCTGTGTCGCCGACGCCGACCTCGGTGCCGGTGAGATTGATGGTGGTTTCGCCTTTGAGTGTCACGGTACGGGCCATGATTGGTCCTTTCGGTTTTGTTGAAATAACGGGAATTTCCGCTGATGCCGGGGCATTGTAGACGGGGATAGGCCAGAGGCAAGTCGCTCGGCTTGGCACGGCCGCGCACACGCCTTACCATCACGATCCGACAATCATTCAAACCAAGAACACACCAAACTGGAGACAACCCATGTCCACCAACTTCCTGCATAACAAAACCTACGACAACATCATCCAGACGATCTGCAACACGCCACTGGTCCGCGTCAACAAGATGGCACCAGACAACGGCTCGAAGGTTTTCGTCAAGTGCGAGTTCTTCAACCCGATGGCAAGCGTCAAGGACCGGATCGGTCGAGCCATGATCGAAGCTGGCGAAGCAGACGGCAAGATCAACCCCGACACGCACATCGTCGAGCCGACCTCCGGCAACACCGGCATCGCACTCGCCTTCATCTGCGCCTCGCGTGGTTACAAGCTCACCCTCACCATGCCAGAGTCGATGTCGGTCGAGCGTCGCGCACTACTGCGTGCCCTCGGCGCTGGACTTGTACTGACCCCTGCTGCCGAAGGCATGAAGGGCGCGATTAACAAGGCCGCCGAGATCGCTTCACAAAGCGAGAATACGTTTATCCCTCAGCAATTCGAGAACCCCGCCAACCCCGCGATCCACTACAAGACCACAGGCCCAGAGATTTGGAACGACACCAAGGGTGAAGTTGATATCTTCATCGCAGGCGTCGGCACCGGCGGCACGATCAGCGGTGCAGGTAAGTTCCTCAAAGAGCAAAAAGCCTCGGTCCAAGCGATCGCAGTCGAGCCCGTCGAGTCGCCCGTCATCAGCCAGACCAAGGCTGGGGAAACGGTCCAGCCCGGCCCACACAAGATCCAAGGCATCGGCGCAGGCTTCGTCCCCAAGAACTGCAACCTCGACGTCGTCGATAGCGTGCAGCAGATCACCTCCGACGAGGCGTTCAAGGCCGGGCGAGAACTCGCTGCAACCGAAGGCATCTTCGGCGGCATCTCCACCGGCGCGAATGTCCTTGCCGCCTGC
>JBGCDC010000290.1:0-3510 GCA_045105055.1 Phycisphaeraceae bacterium
GGTGGAGAGGCGGTGGGCGACCACAATGGCAGTGCGCCCCTTGAGCAGTGCGGTCAGGGCATCCTGGATCTCTTTTTCGGTGCGGGAATCGATGTAGGATGTGGCTTCGTCCAGGATGATGAGCTGCGGGTGGCTGGCAAAGGCCCGGGCAATGGACAGCAATTGGCGTTCACCACTGGAGAGCGTCGATCCGCCGCCGGTCAGGGGTGTGTCTATACCCTGTGGAAGACGCGCCACCAGGGATGCACAGTTGGAGGCTTTCAGGACCACCTCGATTTCTTTTTCGGACGGATGGTTATCATGGCGCCATATGTTGGCTTTCACCGTGTCTGAAAAGAGGGTGGGATCCTGGGTGACCAGGGCCATTTTGGATCTCAAGGCAGAGACCGGGATGGATTTGAGGTCATGGCCGTTCCAGCGTATGCTGCCTTCTGCAGGGTCGTAGAAGCGGGCGATGAGGTTGATGATGGAGGTCTTGCCGCTGCCGGTCTCGCCGACGAGCGCGACGGTTTGGCCCGGCTCAGCGGTGAGCGAGATGCCGTGCAACACGGGTTTGTTGGGCAGATAGCCAAACGTGATGTTGTCGATCTCGACTCGGCCCTCAATCTTGGGCAGATCGATCGCATCGTCTGCATCGAGCCGCTCGGGCTCGGTATCGAGTAAACCAAACACGCGCTCGGCCCCGGCCATCGCGGTCAGCGCGTCGTTGTACTGCCGACCAATCGTCGCGATCGGGTTAAAGAACTGCGGCATTAACAACGCGAAAACGACGAGCGATTCAAAACGATCGAGCGGCGAGACCGCGGCGTACTCCGCGAAGAATACGCCGAGCAATACCTGTGCTCCGCCGAGCGCTAGCAGCACGGCCATGAAAACCTGGCTATTCAATTCGAGGAACGGCAAAAACACCGCTTGGAGCTTGCTCGACCGGACGTGGTAGGACGCGTGGTCATCGACGAGCTCGCCAAAGAGTTTCGCATTGGTGTCTTGGCGGACAAAGCCCTGCGTCACGCGGATGCCGTTGACCGACTCGGCCAAGGTTGCGGTCACTCGGCTAAAGCTCTCCTGCGTCGCGCGATACGCCGCGCTCAAGCGGTTGCGAAAAAAACGACTCACCCACCACAGCACGGGCGCCATCGCCAACACCACAAAGAACAGCGGCGGGTCGTAGTACAACATGATCCCAGCTGCTACAACCATCGCACCGAGCTGTACCAGCGTGATAAACAACACGCTCTGCACACCCATTCGGACGTTCTCTGCGTCCGATGTCACCCGACTGATGATCCGCCCGAGCTTGGTTGAATCATAAAAACGCATCGACATCGATTGGAGGTGCGCGAAGATCTCCGCCCGCAGATCGTGGATCACATCCTCGCCCAATTCCAGCGCGAGCTTCATACGAAAGTGAAAGACCACCGCCGTCGACAGCGCGAGCAAGAAGAAACCTAACGCGCCCCAGAGCGTGCCATTCCAATCCTTCGCGAGGACTGGCCCATTGAGCACCGCGGCCAGCGCCCATGCCAACCCTGGCAACTGTACCGACCGCACCAACGCCAACACGATCAGCGTGTTGCGTCGAAAGGCGTAAGGCCGGGTATACCCAAGCAGCCGACGGATCACCGCAAAGCTAAGCGGCCGCTGCTTGGCTTCTTTTTCTTTCTGCTGCACATGCGTGAGCAAGCGGGGTTGGGTGGATACGTTTTTCATGGGTCGTTTCATTTAACCGCAGAGGCGCAGAGGTCGCGGAGGAAGGCAATTGAACCGCCAAGGCGCCAAGATCGCCAAGGAAGGCAGGTTGTTTGGTTTTGTTGATCCGCTTGATTCAATTTGTTTCCCTTGGCGATCTTCGCGCCTTGGCGGTTCAAAAATAGTTTACTTTGCCTTCCTCCGTGCCCTCCGCGCCTCTGCGGTTTAATCATTGTCTTCCCCGATCCCCAACAACTCTTTCGACTTGTCATCTGCCAATTGGATCTCCGCGGCGTTGCGGTAGTGTTCGCTTGTTTGCATGAGTTCGTCGTGGGTGCCGATGTCGGTGATGACGCCTTTTTCGAGGACGATCACGCGGTCGGCTCGCTTGAGTGTGCTTAGGCGGTGCGCGACGATGAAGGTGGTCCGGCCAGCCATCGCGTTGTCCATCGCGGACATGATCAGGTGCTCGGTCTCGGGGTCGATCGCGGCGGTCGGGTCATCCATGATCAAGATCGGCGGGTCGAGCAAGAGCGCGCGAGCGATGGCGAGTCGTTGGCGTTGGCCGCCGGACAGGCCGTTGCCGCCTTCGGTGAGGACGGTGTCGTAGCAGTGGTCCAGTTCGGTGGCAACGAAGTGGTGGGCTTGGGCGATTTCTGCCGCTTGCTCGACCATCTCTTGTGTCGCTTCGGGGTGGCCAAAGGCGATGTTGGATTTGACGGTGTTGGAGAAGAGGAAGGTTTCTTGGAAGACGGTGCCGATGTTTTTGCGGAGGTCGTCGAGATCGAGATCGCGGAGGTCGTGGCCGTCGATCTGTACGCTGCCTTGGGTGGGGTCGTAGAAGCGCGGGATCATGGATAGGAGCGTGGACTTGCCGCTGCCGGTCGCGCCGAGGATGGCGATGGTTTCGCCGGGGTTAGCGGTGAAGGTGATGCCTTGGATCGCAGGGGCGTCGTCTTCGTTGTAAGCGAAGGCGGCGTTGTTGAAGGTGACCTCGCCTTTCGCGCGATCCAGCCGAGTCGCGCTGGGCTTGCTCTCGACTTCGAACGGCTCATCGAGCACCTCGAAGACGCGCTGCGCGCCGATGACCGAGCGCTGCAGCGCGTTGGTGATCTGCGCGAGGTTGCCGACTTGCGAGGAGAACTGTGTCAGGAGGCCTGCGAATACGAATAGGCCCGAGCCGAAGGCGAAATTGGGGTCATTGGCATAGAGGTATCCGCCGTAGATAAGGAGGATGAGTAGGTTGATCGCGGTGATGAGGCCAACCGAGGGGATGAACAGTGCGACCTTGCGGAAGATCCATCGGTGCTGGTCCGCTACCGCGTCGTTGGCCTCTTTGAACTTTTTCTCTTCACGGTCTTGCAAGGCAAAGCCTTTGACGACGTGTACGCCTTGTGCGTTTTCTGAAAGCACGAGCACGGCCTTATCGAATAGCTCGCGGTTCTTACGGTAGGCGGGGCGAACGATGCGCGAGAACATCGTGGTCACGATCCAAAGGATCGGCGTCGTCGCTAGGCACGCGAGCGTCAGCTTGACGTGGATCGACAGCATGTAGCCGAGGAAAAACGTAAGCGAGATGACGAGGATAAGTAGCTCGATCATGACGCCATCGATGAATCGGCGAACAGCTTGGACATCACCCGTCACCCGGTTGATAATCGAGCCAGACTCGTGGCGGTCAAAGAAGCGGAAGCTGAGCCTTTGCATTTTGTCATAGACCGCGTTGCGTAGGTCAGTGACGATATCGCGGACAAGCAGGGCTTTATAGACCACCGACGCGCGTTCCAAGATGAAGCGTAAAAACGCCAACACCAGCACGGC
>JBGCDC010000291.1:0-19104 GCA_045105055.1 Phycisphaeraceae bacterium
TAGGTCTCCGGCTATTTTTGTCCTGCGTTGCTTGTAAAATCATCCCATGCACCCCGCCGCGCTTACTCACGATGCCTTGCTCAAAAACTGCACCGTCACCGCTGGCAGATCGTCGGGTCCGGGCGGACAGAATCGCAACAAGGTTGAAACAGCGATCCGGATCACGCATAAGCCGACGGGCATCATTGGTAGCGCGACCGAGCGTCGGCACAAGGAACAGAACAAGCAGCAGGCGTTGTTCCGCCTGCGGATCAAGCTCGCGGTGCAGGTGCGCGAGCCGGTGGACCCGGGGGCAAAGCCGAGTGATTGCTGGGCCGCGCGAGCCAAGCACGGCAAGCTACTCATCAACCCGAGTCACGCGGATTACCCGACGCTGCTGGCAGAGGCACTTGACCGCATCACGATGGTGCAGCACGAGCTATCCGCCGCGGCAGACCTGCTCGGCGTGTCTTCGTCGCAGCTCGTCAAGCTGATTAAGCACGAGCCGACGGCGATGTCGCTACTGAACGATCAGCGCAAAGCGATAGGTCTTCACGCATTGAAATGATATCGGCTGTGATACGCATCGAGTTGCCCGGCTTGGTCATCCATGGCATCACGCAAGACGCTGCACATCGGTCGCGAAACGTTGGGTACTTACGCATTCGTGGCGAGGTGCTGGCTTGCGCTCAGATGATTCGCAAGTGTTTGAATGAGTTGTTGTCGGTCGACGGGCTTGCTCAGGTAATCGGTGCAGCCGGCCTGTAGACACTTCTCGCGGTCTTGGTCCGAGGCGTGTGCGGTCAGCGCGATGACGGGCAGATCGTAACCCGCGTCGCGGAGTTGGCCGGTGGCGTCATAGCCGTCGAGCACAGGCATTTGCATATCCATGAGGACAATGTCGAAGGGCTCACCATCTTGCCAGGCCTTTAGCGCGGCGTCTTTTCCGACTGCGCCGTTTTCAGCAAGCTCGACTTTTGCACCCGCCTTTGTGGTGTAGTGATTAAAGAGGCGTTGATTGTCTGGGCCGTCCTCAACGATCAAAATCTTCTTATTTTTCAAGGCATCATCGTGTACCGAACTGGATTCTTTAGATCGTTGCGCTGGTTTTGGTGTTACGTTTTGAAGTGTTTGAATCTTGAAGGTTGCGGTGAAGGTCGAGCCTTGCTCGGGTGTGCTGGTGCAGGAGAGTTTTCCGCCAAGAAGTGTGCAGAGGTTTTTGGAGATGGCTAGGCCTAGGCCGGTGCCGCCGAACTTGCGCGTGGTGGATTCGTCTGCTTGGCTAAAGGGTTGGAACAGTTTGCCGATTTGTTCTTGGCTGATGCCGATGCCGCTATCGGTGACGTCACATTTCAAGTAAGCCAGACCGTCGGGCGTGTGCTCGATACTCGCTCGTAGGCAGACCTCTCCCTGTTCGGTGAACTTAATCGCGTTGCCTACGAGGTTGAGTAGCACCTGTTTGACGCGCGTTGGGTCGGTCATCACGCGCGGCACAAGCGACTTGTCTTTTTCGAGTTTGAGCTCGATGCGCTTTTCATTGGCTTTGGGTGCCATGAGATTGATGACATCGTTGAGCAGATGGCTGGTTGAGCCGGGGATATCTTCGACCGCGAGTTTGCCCGCTTCGATCTTTGAGAGGTCGAGGATGTCGTTGAGGATGCCCATCAGGTGCTTGCCGTTGCGGCGGATGGTTTGCGCGTGATTGCGTTTGTCTGCTTCATCTTGGCCACCATCGAGCAAGAGGTCCGCGTAGCCGAGGATCGCGTTCATGGGCGTGCGGATTTCATGGCTCATGTTGGCAACGAAGGCGCTCTTTGCAGCGCTGGCTTGTTGGGCTTGGTCGCGTGCGGTTTCGAGTTCGCCTTGTGTGCGTTTTTGTTCATCGATGTCGACGTGTAGGCCGACCATTCGAGTCACGTTGCCCTCGGTGTCGCGTTCGACCGCTTCGCCGACATCAAGGATCCATTGCCAGTCGCCAGCCTTATTCTTGACGCGCATCTCGCACGCATAGCGTTCGGTTTCACCATTAAAATAAGACTCCAGCGCAGACTTAGCCTTTTCTAGATCGGTTGGTTCGGTCAGCGACATCCATGACTCGACGGTCATCGGCACCTCGCCTGGTTCGTACCCGAGCATGGTGTACCAGGTGTCAGAGAAGTACGTTTCTCCGGTAACGACATGCCAGTCCCAGAGCCCGGTGCTTGAGGCTTGTAGCGCAAACTCGAGGCGTTGCTGTTGTGCCTGCAAAGCGCTCTGTTGATTGATGCGTTGCGAGACATCGGCCTCGATCGCCATGTAGTTTGTGATCTCGCCTTGCTCGTTGCGGATCGGCTGGACCTCGATGTCGACCCAGTAAGGTTCGCCAGACTTGTTGTAGTTGATCAGTGTTTCGTGGAAGCCTTTTCCAAGTTTTAAGTTTGTGCTGATCCGTTGGAGCGCATCGATATCGGTTAATGGCCCTTGCAACAAGCTGCCCGGGCGTTTGCCCATCATTTCATGCAGGCTGTACCCCGTGATCTTTACGAACGCACGGTTGATCCATTCGACGCGTCCATCGGCATCGGTAATGACCACGCCGTTTTCGGTTCGGCTTGCGACGAGGGAGAGCTTTTTGATTTGCACTTCATCGGCTTTGCGCTCGGTGATCTCGGCGATTGAACCGGCCATCCGTAAGGGCTGACCATCCTCATCCCACTGGGCCTGCCCGCTTGCATGGCACCAGATGAAGTGGCCGGCCTTGTGTTGCATTCGGTATTCGAGATCGTAAGGCCCTTCGCGTCGAAGGTGAAGATCTAATTGTTCGAGCGTCTTCGCCTTGTCATCGGGGTGTAGCCTCGAGACGAAATCATCTAGTGTTGCTTCGATTTCATGATCTGCATACCCGATCATTTCTTTGAAGCGTGGCGACCAGTAGAGCTGATCGGTTTGGCAGTCCCAGTCCCAGATCCCAGATGCATTGCCCGACACGAGTAGCTCGAATCGCTCGTTGGCGGTCTTGATCTTTTGTCGAGATATTTCCTGCTCGGTGATGTCTTGTGTTGTCCCGAACAGCCGAGAGACATGCCCGTCGGAGCCGACCTCGCACCGACCGCGGGCGAGGATCACGCGTGTCGATCCGTCGGGTTGTATTGCGCGGAACTGCATCACGTAGGGCTGGTGGTCGCTCATCGCGAGATCGACCGTTGCCTGCCAGTGTTTGCGGTCCTCGGGGTGGATCTGTTTTTGATGGGTTTCAAAATCAGGGGCGGGCTGATCGAGAGGTACGCCGAACATACGCTTGGTCTGGTCGGACCAAATGATCTTGTTATCTGCGGGGTCCCAGTGCCAGTTGCCGATGTTGGCGAGTTCTTGCGCCTCGTTTAGTCGCTCGGCATTTTCCTGTGCTCGCGTTTCAATAAGCTTGCGTTCGGTGATGTCCGAGAAGGTTACGGTAAAGCCGTCGCTGCATTTCGCGGCTTTGATACTGAACCAATGGTCCAGCCCGTCGTGTGCGTAGTGGTGTTCGGTATAGAAGGGCTCGTTGGTTTCCACGACTTGGATGTACGCGTCGAACAAGCCGTCGGCCTTGTTGCCGGGCAAGATGTCGAGCATTCTCTTGCCGAGTAGATCGTGGGATTGTCGTCCGACGATCTGTTCGGATTGCTTGTTGACGAAATTGATCGTGAAGTCAACGATTTGGCCCGTATCATTACGCACCGATGTGAACGCCATGATCCCATCCAGCGAGCTATCGAGCACCCCGGCCAAAAGTTCGGCTTGGTTTGTATTTGGCGGGTTTGAATTCATAGTGCTGATCGGATGGGGCTGGTGGATGCCCCCTTTTTTCAATCGGCACAAGCCGACCATTTATTTACTACCCGCAGGAAACGCGATACAGCGCCTAACCCGTAGCGTCGAAGCAGACGATGTAACCCGTGGGGGACTTTGTTACGAGGCAACCCATGCTGCGTGTTGACATGAAATCTGCTCGGCCGGAGATGACCCTGGCGCTGCCCGTGATGAATCCACGGCTGCCCGGTCACCAGCTCTTGCACATTGGCTATGAGCTCACGCCGTCGGTGATCGAAAAGCTCGACGAGATGCGCGTCCGCACGCTCTGGGTCGACTACCCAAACCTGTCGTTCTTAAGCAAGTATGTGGACCCAAAGTCAATTGCTCTGCGCGCGAATGTCGTCTCGCAGATGCAGGACACCTTTGAAACGCTTCAGAGCACATCGGCCGCGAAACTTAACTACGACGCGTACACCGATACGATCACTGACCTCGTCGATAGCGTGATTTCGAACCCGGAGGCCGCGCTCTTCATCGGGGATCTCTGCGAGCAAGACACCGGCGACGAAATGATGCGCTCCGGTTCGGCGGTCACGTACCTCAGCATCCTCCTCGGGCTCAAGCTCGAGGGCTATCTCATCAAGCAGCGTAAACACGTCACGGAACCACAGCGTGCGAAGCAGGTTGTCCCGCTTGGTGTCGGGGCGATGCTGCATGACATCGGCGTGACGCTGCTTCCAAAAGAAGTCGTCGATCGATACCACGAGACGCACGACGAAACCGACCCGTCTTGGCGCGAGCACACCGCGCTTGGCTTCCGCGCGGTGCGTGGCAGGATCGAGCCCACTGCGGCGACGGTCGTGCTGCACCACCATCAGCAGTTCGATGGCACTGGCTATGCGGGCAAAGACTTCCCCGTTCAACAAGGCGAGGGCATCCACATCTTCGCGCGGATCGCTGCGGTTGCGGATGTGTTCACCCGACTCACGAACCCCACCAACGGCGACCCGATGCCTCAGGTCTGGGCGCTTAACGCGATGCTCAGCGACAAGCTCCGTATCCGCTTTGACCCCAACGTCCTGCGGGCCTTGGTCGAGGTCGTCCCGCCTTACCCGCCCGGCGGGCGCGTGACGCTTAGCGATGGCAGCGAGGCGATCGTCATCGACCACCATATCGACGACCCGTGCAACCCAACGGTTCAGCGCTTGCCCGACAACGTCTTACCTATGCCGGGCCAACCGTTGGGTGAGATCGTGAACCTGCGCGATCGAGAAAAACTCAACATCGTTGCCTGCGATGGCAAGCGGACCGAGCCTTACAACTTCGGCCCCGACCGCATCCCGGGCAACCGAGAGGCCATGTTCGGCTGGGCGTGATCAACGTTCCACGACATATACAAGCTGCTGCGCACATCGTTCCGATAAGAAGCGAACGATGGATGTCTTTAATAAGAACTTAAACGCGATCCGCAAGCACCACCCGCAACTGGCGGAACAGCTTTCAGCCATTGAACCGGCGTCATTGGAGTGGTCTGACTCTAAGGCCGGGCCGCCTACTGCGACGCGCACTGACCTTGGGCCTAGGCCCGTTGCGCTGGCGAGTAAGTACGACCCGGTCAAAGAAGCGCAGAAACTGGTCGAAGCGGTCGATCACGCGAAGACGGCCTGTACCGTGATCCTTGGCTTTGGGCTTGGGTATCACGTCGATGAGGTGGTGAATCATGTTGGGCCACGCGATCTGGTGATCGTGTACGAGCCGGACCTTGCGCAGCTGCGCGGGGTATTGGAGAAGCTGGACTACACGCGTTGGCTTTCGCAGAACGGCTTGATCCTCGCTGGGCCTGACGCGAGTAAGTCGATGCTCTTGGGTCGGATCGAGCGGCGCAGCGCGACGCCGACGCTCGGCACCCAGCTCATCACCCACCCCGCTTCGCGCCAGCGACATGGCGAAGCTTTCAACGACTTCGGCAAGCTCGTGACCGAGACGCTTGCGTTTTGCCGTACCAACGTCGCGACCGCATTGGTCAACGCCTCGCGCACGGTGAGCAACCTGACGAACAACCTGGCACAGTATGCGGCGGGCGCGACGATCGCGGAACTTGAAAACGCGGCGAAGGGTTACCCCGCGATTTGCGTCGGGGCCGGGCCTTCGTTGGTCAAGAACCTCGACCTGTTGACGGACCCCGAGATACGCAAGAACGTCGTGGTGATCGGGGTGCAGACGACGCTGAAGCCGATGCTGCAGCGTGGCATTCGCCCGGACTTCGTGACGGCACTGGACTACTCGGCGATCTGTACGCGGTTTTACGAAGACCTGCCCGAGCTACCTGATGTGACGCTTGTGGTTGAGCCCAAGTGCCATCCCGCGATCATCGCCGCTTACCCCGGCCCGGTGCGCGTCTGCCCGAGTGACCTCAACGATAAGCTGTTGGGCGACATGGCTCGGCCGATGCCCAAGATCAAGGCTGGCACGACCGTCGCGCACCTATCATTTTATCTTGCGCAGTTGCTCGGCTGCGATCCGATCATCTTCATCGGCCAAGACCTTGGCTTTTCCGACGGCCTGTACTACGCGCCGGGTACGGCTGTGCATCAGGTGTGGGAGCCGGAGCTGGGCGCGTTCAACACGATCGAGACGATGGAGTGGACGCGTGTGGTGCGGATGCGGGGCAACCTGCGTCGCGCGGAGGATGTGCATGGTCGGCCGATCTTTACCGACGAACAGATGAGCACTTACCTCGGTCAGTTCGAACGCGATTTTGCGGAAGCGAAAGACGCGGGCTTAACGGTGATCGATGCGACCGAGGGCGGGATGCCCAAGCAGCACACGACGCTGAGCACGCTTCGTGATGCGCTGGATGAATACGCGACGAAGGCGGTACCGACGTTACCCAAGGCGGAGGGTGTGCTAAGCCGAGAACGGCTGTCGGCGTTGCGTGGTTTGCTTGATGGGCGGATTGATCGCGTTAAAGAACTTAAGCGCGTGACGCTAGATACGAGCAAGCTGCTTAAGCGATTGCGTGAACATCAGCACACACCCAAGAAGGCGGATAAGTACTTTAAACAAGTGCAAAAGAACACCGCGAAGGTGCACGGCGAGCTGAAAGAAGCGTTCGAGCTAGTGAGCTCGGTGAACACGGTGGGTACGTTCCGTCGTGAGCGGGCCGACCGAGGCATCCATCACACCGAACATGCGGACGACTACGAACGCCAGCTCGCACAGATCGATCGCGACCTCGACAACATGGACTTCATCGATCAGGCCTGCGACGAGGCGCTGACGATTTTCAACGAAGCGCAGCAGCGGCTATTGGATGCGATCGATGAGTCGGATGGCGTAAAGAAAACGAACGAAATAGCCCCTGCCACGAGGCGGGGGTTGAAACCACAAGTTGCTTGAACCCCCACCTTGCGGCGGGGGCTATATCCCACGGCATTCGATAAGACCATTCCGATTGAAGAACACATGACCAGTATCGCCATCATCCAAGTTGATCTGACCCGCGGCCGATTTGGGCACGCGGTATCGGTGTTGGATGAGTTTGCGGGCAAGACGATTTTGCAGCACACGATCGATCGTGCCGCGCGGATCGTTGGCATCGACGAAATCGTGCTGATGCACCCCGCGGACCAAACCCTCAACCCAAATAAGGTATCCGACACCTTATTTACCGTGCCAAGCGATGGGCCAGCGGTGACGACGGCGGTGATGCAGACGCGCGCTCAAGATGCTTGGCTGCACGACGTCATCGGCTCGGGTCGCAAGTGGTCGTTGACCGCGTGGCGCGGCGGCATCGGTGGGATGACGGTGTACGACGAGTTGCTGCCGGCCTACCCTTGGCTGCGCGTCGCGCAAGACCGACAAGCCGAGTCGGTGGTCGCGCTCCGGGCCGACTGGTGCATGATCGACCCCGCGCTGGCGACGAAGCAGCTCGAGCTGCACCGCTCGGCACCCGAGGCGATGAAGGTCACGTTTACCCAGGCACCGCCGGGCCTCGCGCCGATCGTGTTGCATCACAGCGTGCTGAAAGAGATGACCGATCACAGCGCGACGGTGGCGAACCTGCTCTGCTACAACCCGAAGAAGCCGGTGATTGATCCGATGGGCAAGGATGTCAACGTGCAGGTGCCCGCATCGGTGCGCAGCCAGTATCGGCGGTTCATCTATGACACGCCGCGCGCAGTCGAGCACCTGCAAGCATTAGCGTCGAACTTAGGCGACGAACTATCGCAGGCGGACGCGGTCGCTGTGACGGACGCGTCGCGTGCGGTCGAAGCGAACGAACCTTGGCGGGAGCTGGAGCGGTTGCCACAGCAGATCAATGTGGAGTTGTCGCCGAGGCGCGAGGTGAATGGGCCGATCGTGCCGCAGCATTATTTGAATTTGCCGCGCGAGGATATGTCACGGCAGACGGTCGATGCGTTGTTGAAGGAATTGTCGGGGTCGTCAGACGATCGTGTGGCCGGGGATGAGTCCGCGAGCCCCCGGAAGGAATTGGGTTGGACAGAATTGGTGGAGGTCGGGTCCGGGGGGTCGCCAAGCCTCCATGCCGGCTACCCGAATGCTTTGCACCTCACCAATGACAGCGCGGTCCTCTTTGGTGGGCTTGGCGATCCACTACTTCATGAGGACTGGTTTGAAACACTTGTTCGAGCGGCTGAATCTGGCCTGCTTGGTGTGGGGATCGAGACGGACTTGCTCGTAGATGATGAAGCGGTCGACCGCCTAGCAACGCTCCCATTGGACGTTATCGCGGTTCGGATCAACGCAGACAGCGCTGCGACGTATGAACAGCTCATGGGTGTCGACGGCTACGCGAAGGTGATGGACAACCTCCAACGCCTGTTTAAAGCTCGCAATGTAAACCGGCAAAACGGTACGGGCTTCCGCGGCTGGGTCGTGCCACGCTTGGTGAAGGTGGCTGAGAATCTATCGGACCTTGAGACATTCTTTGAGCGGTGGATGACGGTGTCGGGCTGGGCGGTGGTGGACCGGGCGTTGACGGGCCGGGGCCTGATCCCGGACATGTCGCCGGTGCCGATGGAGGTGCCTGGCAGTCTTCTGAGTAGCGGGAATGGGCTGGTTCCGCCTAAGCAGCGTCTAACGGTGCTCAGCGACGGGACGGTTTGCCTGTGTGGTGAGGACTGGCTGGGTCGGATGCCGCTGGGCTCAATGGGCGACGCTGGCTTGGCGGAACTGTGGCGGGGTTGCACTTCGCTGGCCGATGTCAACGAGGGTCATTCATGTGTTTGCCCCAGGTGTGCCCATTGGCTTGAAGCGCGACGCCATGCGTTGGCGTCTACTTCGCTGTCCAAGGATGGCCGATCATGATTGTTGTTAAGGAAGGCAGACGATGAGACAAGGTGGAGCGCTGGGTGTTATCCTCGCCCGAGCGGGCAGCAAGGGGTTGCCCAACAAGAATTCGATGAAGATCGCGGGCAAGCCGATGCTGGCCTGGACGATTGAGCACGCGCTGGCGAGCAGCCAGATCAAACGCGTCATGGTCACGACCGATGGCGAGGAGCTCGCGCAGATCGCGGGCAAGTATGACGTCGAAGTCGTCCGCCGACCCGCAGAGCTGGCTAGCGACACCGCGACGGTCGACGCCGCCGCTCGGCACGCGGTCAATCAGGTCGTTGATACCCACGAACACATTTGCCTGCTCTACGGCAACGTCCCGGTCCGTCCCAACGACCTCAGCGATCGAGCCATCGATATGCTCTGCGAGACCAACGCGGACAGCGTCCAGAGCGTCTGCCCCGTCGGCAAGAATCACCCGTACTGGATGAAAACCGTCGACCCGGACACCGGCAAGCTCGGCATGGTCCAAGACAACCAGGTCTATCGCCGACAAGAGCTCCCGCCGGTCTACATGCTCGACGGCGGCGTCATCGCGCTGACCCGCTCAAGCTTATTTAGCCTGATCGAAGGCCAGCCACACGCGTTCTTAGGCGGCGACCGACGAGCCGTCGTGACCGAGCCCGGCGACGTGGTGGACATCGACACCAAAGAAGACTTCGCGACCGCCGAGGCGATCCTTGAGGAACGCCTGGAGAACGGGACGATCCGAGCGGTGGGTTGAGTGGTCAATTCAGATAGCTAGGTTTTGAACCGCCAAGGCGCCAAGGTCGCCAAGGAAGGCATCCAAGCCATAGCAGCAGAAAAAGCTTAGTTGAGTCGAAAAAAGGCTTTTGTCTTCCTTGGCAATCTTGGCGCCTTGGCGGTTCAATACAATATGCCTATGACTAAATCCATTGCAGTCATCACGGGATCACGGGCAGAGTATGGGCTACTCGTCCCGGTGCTTGACGCGATTGAAGCGCATGTTGGGCTTGAGCTTCGGCTCATTGTCACGGGCACGCACCTGACCACGAACAGCATTAAAGACATCCGACACAACGTCACCGCTCGGGTGAAGATGCAGCGCACCGGCGCGGCGTCGTCGCGCGAGGAGGATGTGCAGTCGCTGGGCCGAGGGGTCATGGCGATTGGTCGGGCTTTGGCGGAGCTGTTGCCGGATGTTGTGTTGGTGCTGGGGGATCGGATCGAGGCGTTGGCCGGGGCGCTCGCGGCGCAGGTCGGCGGGGTTCGGCTCGCACACATCCATGGCGGGGATCGGGCCGAAGGCGTATCGGATGAAGCGATGCGTCATGCGATCAGCAAGCTCGCGCACATCCACTTCCCCGCGACCGCACAGAGTAAGCAACGCCTGATCCGCATGGGCGAGTTTCAATCGCTTGTTTATAACGTCGGTTCGCCTGCGGTCGATGGGCTTAAAAGCGTTAAGCCCGACGATGAAGCGCCGGACCTGATCGTGATGCAGCACCCGGTCGGCGGGTCGCCTGAGGATGAGTACCAGTGGATGAGCGCGACGCTTGAAGCCACGGCCAAGCACAGCCGACTGATCCTGGCACCGAACCACGACCCGGGGCGAAACGCGATCTTGCGTGCGATACTGGACGCGAAGCTTACGCCGACGGACCATTTGCCGCGTGAGCAGTTCCTGGCGATGTTGGCCGGGGCTAAGGCGATCGTGGGCAACTCATCGGCGGGCTTGATCGAGGCGGCGGTGCTGAAAACCCCTGCGGTGAACCTCGGGCCTAGGCAGGCTGGCCGAGAAAAGCCGAAGACCGTCATCGACGCGAAGTACGGCGCAGCACCGGCCAATCGCGCTATTAAACAAGCGCTTCAAATGAGCACCAAGGGCCTGCGTCACCCCTACGGCAACGGCAAGGCCGGTCCAAAAATCGCGGAACGCCTGGCGAAGCTCGACCTCGATAAGGTTTCGCTGCATAAGCGGAATGCGTATTGAGGGAGAGTAATGAGGGAGAGTTGAGAGTGCCAAGGCATTAAGGCCCTCCACTCTCAACTCTACCCTCCCTCCCAACTCTTCCTCCCAACTCTCCCTATCATTCACCCATGCTTGCACAGGCCGCACAATCGGGTTGGTTGCCATATTTGATCTTCGAGTCGCCGGGCTGGTTGATGGCAGGTCTCGCGCTGGGTTTTGCGGTGACGCGGATCATTGGCCGACGCACCGCCAACCCTCGGCTGCTGCATCTGTCATGGATCGCGGCGGGCTTGGTCGCGCTGCTCTTTGCGAGTTCTTACTTTGTCACGACGCAGCGCGAAACGCTTACGGTCGCGCTGAAAGACTTGCTGTTAGCGATTGAAGACAAGCGGCTCGACGATGTGCGCATCATGGTCGATGAGCAGGCGATGACGCAGTTCATGGGCGATGAATTGACGCGCGAGCAGATGCTGACGCGCATTGATGCGGTGCAGTTTGACGACATCATCCTGCTCGATTCCAGTGCGTTACTCGACCCGCAGAAGGGCTTCGGCATCACGGGCATGCGCATCAATGCCAAGGGGTCGCTTTCTGACTTCCCGGGCACGCAGGTGAGCGAGTGGGCGATCCGCTGGAAGCGGGTTGATGATCGCTGGGTCGCGATTCGGCTGGAGTGCACGAAGTTTGGCGCTGATGCGTTGTTTAATCGGCCGGATGAATAGCGAACCCGTTTACGGACCAGGTCGTTTAATATGCTTAGATGCTTTGTAAAAACACTGAGACTGTGAAAGTGACGATGACAAAACGAATCACCCCGCTGCTGCTGATCCTTGCTTTGTTGGTTGCGATGCCTGTGTTTGCGCAGGATGCTGAGCCTACGAACCTTCGGCCGCAATGGACCGTTGGCCAAAGCGCGACTTACGACTTCTGGGGCAAGACGCAGAAGGACGAGACCGCAGAGATCCTTGGCCAAGAGCAGTCCGAAACCACGACATTTGTCAGTCAGGGCAAGGTCACCTGGCGGGTCGATGCGGTGAATGAAGATGGCACCTCGACGTGCACGATGCAGCTCAAGGTGATCAAGTTCACGGTCAAGGCAGGCAAGAACGAACCGCTTACGTTTGATTCGGAAAACCCATCGGGCGATCGGCCAACGTTCGATAGCCTGATGAGCGCGATGACGCAGTCGCCTTTGACGGTCACGGTCAATAGCGACGGCACGATCGGCAAGATCGAAGGGATCGATGCGCTCGCGACCGCTGCGGGTGACGACGCGGCAGCCGCGGACATCATTCCCGAAGAGCTCGACTTCCAAGAGACCGCCAGCGACTTGGCCACGCTCCTCGCTGCCCCAGCGGCCGCGACGCCTGGCCAAACATGGAACGCGACGAACACCTGGAACCATGAAGACGTCTTCCCCAACGCCGACACGAAAGCCAAGTGGGACACGACCTTTACCTTCGACAGCCTAGGCGTCATCGCGGGCGTCCCCATCGCGACGATCAAGACGAAGTCAGATGTGGACATCCAAGTCGACCTGAGCAAGCTGCCCGAGGGTGCGCCGGATATTGATATTCAGATCAGCGATACCGCCGCGAGTGGCGAGATCCTCTACGACCTGTCACGCCACGAAGCGGTGGCCCGCAATGAGAGCATGACGTACACCGCGTCGATCACGGTCTCCCCGCCTCGGCCGGAGCTACCTGCGATTACGGTCAAGATCGTCGAGACGAGCCAGTCACAGCTGCTGCGGGTGAGTGAGGAATGAGGGACAGTCGAGAAGGAGATTGGAGAGTTGAGAGTCCCAAGGCCCTTTACTCTGCACTTTCCCTGTCAACTGCATATCACCAGGGCGTCTTAAAACCCATGGCCCGGGCGACGCACCAGCCGGCGCGTGCTTCGTAGATGCCAAAGGCACCCATCAAGGCGAGAACCACCACCACGGCCCAGAGCCAAGCCCCGCCGACGATGTTCAGCAGGATCAACCCCGCTAGCGCGATCGCCGCTGCGAGCATCACTAAGCCCCAGATCAGGCGGACAAACTTCCCTTTAGCGTCGATGTTGCATTGCATGATCACATTCTAGGCGAGATATTTGTGCCTAATTTTTGTGATTTTCACGCCTTTCTAGCGTCTCATGCATATTATTTAGACAAATAACTACAAGTAGTTAGTGACAAAGGGGTCCCTCATGCACTTATATGGGTGCAAGGGCATTTCGCTTTTGCTGAAGGACCCGCCTTAATGTCTCTACCGATGGATGCCTCTGATCGCCGAGCCCTCGTTGCTGAGCACTGGCACCGTTGGCAGGGTTCGATCCGGGCGTATCTGGTTGCGGCGGTGTCGGACTATCACGATGCGGAAGATTTGCTGTCGCAGGTGGCGGTTGCGGTGGCTCGTGATTACGAGAAGTACGACCCGCAGACGCCGTTTATCCGCTGGTCGATCGCGATCGCTCGCAATCGTGTGCTGAACTACCGCCGAACGAAGGCGATGAGCAAGCTGGTGTTCACGCAGGACACGCTCGACACGTTGGCCGGCGCGATGCCCGAGGAGGCCCCCGTCGAGGCCGCGACCAAGGCGGCGCTGGACCAGTGCATCGCCAAGCTGCAGGCCCGCTCACAACAGGCGTTGACCCTTCGCTACGAACAAGACCTCAAGCCACGCGAGATCGCGCCGCGCTTAGAGATGTCCGCCACCGCGGTGACCACCTTGTTGCACCGCGTACACAAGTCCCTTGAGAAGTGCGTCAAGCAAGCATTGGGGACTGCCTAAGTGATGGACTGCCCCACCCACGAACTCGAAGCCTACTTCGCTGGCGATCCGACCGAGGAGCAGATCCGCGTCGTCGAGGCCTGGATCAATGACGATTCGGCGAATGCACGCGAATTCATGCAGCAGCTCCACTTCCGCCAGCTCGTTGGCGAACACCTGCGTGAGCTGCGAACCGACAACCGCGCGGTCCTCGCTGAGCTCGCTCGCATCGAAGCGGCACAGCACACCGACGTCGTCACGCTCATCGACCTAGACGAACAGATCCGAAACCAAGAAAAAGGCTCGGTCAACCTAGCCGATCTCAAAGTCGCTGGCGGCTACCTGCTGCGTCACTATGTCACGCCCAAGCGGCTTGGCTACGTCGGCCTCGCCGCGGTGGTGTTGCTTGGCGTGTCGATTTTCATTGCTCTGCAAGGTGAAAAGACCCCGCCTACGCCGACGCCCTTCGCGCAAACACCTAAAGACGTCGAGCCGATTGCCCCTGTCAAGCGAATCGTCGCTGCGATTACCGATACGCATGACGCGGTGTGGTCCTCCGACTCGGCAGGCGGGGCTTCAGGCCCGGCTGTTGCCATAACACCCCACACTAGCCTCTACGCGGGCGATCGCCTCACGCTCATCGCAGGCTTCGCCGAGATCACCACCGGCCGAGGCACGGTCGCCACGCTTGAAGCGCCTTGCACCGTCGATGTGATCGATGACAACGTGCTTCGCCTGTCGCTTGGCAAGCTTGTCGCTAATGTCCCGCCTAAGGCTATCGGCTTCACCGTCCATACGCCGACCTCAGACGTGATCGACTACGGCACGCAGTTCGGCGTTCAAGTCTCTAAGACCGGCACGACCCGTGCGGCGGTGTTCGTCGGCGAAGTCGAGCTCCGCGAACTGAGCAGCACCCCACAAGCCCCGACCCGTAACGTTCGCCTGACCGAAGGTTGGGCGTCCCAGGTCTCGCACAAAGGCATGCTCCGACACGAGCCGGTCCCGGTCAGTGCCAACGACCATGTGCGATTCGCGAAGTCGATCCAAGAGGCGACATCGCCTAGCTTCGCCTACCGCCGAGCCGTCCTCGCCAACAAACCCCTGCTGTACTGGGGCTTCGATGACAGTACGCCAACCACCGAAAACCTCGCGAGTAACGCTGACTGGTTCGGCAGCGCCATCGGACAAACCAATCGCGGCCAAGGCGTCGTCGGCTCGGCACTCAAGCTGACGGGCAACTCTAAAACGATGAACGGCTTCGACGGAGACAACCCACTCAAGCTCGACACCACCGACGTCTACACGCTCGAAGCCTGGTACCTCGCCGACCAGCCGCACTGGGGCCGAGTTTTAAGCCTCGGGCTGTTTGATGCTGCTCAAC
Source organism: Phycisphaeraceae bacterium (assembly GCA_045105055.1). Classification (GTDB taxonomy): domain Bacteria; phylum Planctomycetota; class Phycisphaerae; order Phycisphaerales; family Phycisphaeraceae; genus JAHQVV01. The sequence continues at coordinate 15,176 of JBGCDC010000291.1, forward strand.
AAAAGTCACTGGCGCACCTCGCGACGATCGAGCTGCTCGGCGGCGAAGTGTCCCAGGCATTCAGCGAACAAACCGGCTTAGCACGCTTCTACCACCGCGGCGAGCCGATGCAGACCAGCCTGAACATCTTTAGCAAATCCCCCGCTCCGATCGGTCAATGGACCCACGTCGTCGCGGTCCGTGACGGCGAGACCAGTCGACTCTACATCAACGGCGAACTCGTCAGCGAACAAAACGACCTCCAAACCGCGATCACCGACGCATCGGTCACCCTTCTCGTCGGTACGACGCGAACGCCCTATGGCCAGCAAAAAAACGCAGCCAAGCCCGGCGACTTCCGCGCGTTCAACGGCCTGATCGACGAGGTCGCGGTTTACGGCCACGCATTAGACGCGAAGCAAATCGCCTCGCACTACCAACTCGGAACGAACACGTCGCCACTTAGCGACGACTGATTTTTTGACCTGTTTTCTTTTAACCCCCTCTAGGAGGATTTCAACATGATGAAGTTTCAAAAACAATTGGCACTGGCAGGACTCGGCTTGGCTGGCTCAGCAATGATGCTGTCGGCAAACGCAGCAGTCGTTAATCCGACCGTCGAAGCAGTGATCCAGAATGGATCAGACGTAGATAATAACGAGACCGAATCTTATATCTTCGTTAAGAATGGTAACGATACCAATAGCCGTAAGAGCTACATGCAGTTTGACTTGACGGGTCAGAACGCCGACTTATCTCAAGGTGCTACGCTGCGATGGTTCCTTCAATCCGTGGGCAGCGATAAGGATCACAATGTTCAGATTTGGGCGCTAGATCAAGCATATACCGGCCTCACGAATGCCGCGACATGGAATAACGGCCAAGCAAATGACACGTCATCGACAGCTGATTTTCTGACTGATCCTGCGACCACGGGCTTCACGGCTACCAAAGTTGGTGGCGTAATCAGCATTGACGCCACAAGTATTGGCCAAGAAGTTTCGGTCGATATTGCTGCACTCGCACCGTTTGTCTTTGATAACAAAATCACCTTTGCCTTCGGTGGCGCAGATGCTGCGCTCGGTACCGTAGCGAACGCTAATGGTGGCCACCGGATCCTTAATAAAGACTCGGAATCCCCTGCCCAGCTCGACTTTAGTGTCGTCCCCGAGCCTTCTTCGCTCGCACTGCTCGGCCTTGGTGGCCTGCTGCTTGCACGCCGACGCCGCGCGTAAATGCAATGCGTTTTGAAACGCAACAAAACACTCACGGCCCCGTGTGGAAACACGTGGGGTCGTCTTCGCGGCAATGCTTTTTTTGCGGCGTGACATTTTTACGAGGAATACCGTTTTGAAAAAATCCGTTCTTTATTCGCTGCTCGCCGTGCTTTTTGTGGGGAGTGCGAACGCCGAAAACTTCGACGTTTACATCATGGCCGGCCAATCCAATATGGACGGCCGCGGAACGGTCAGCGCCTTGCCTACCGCGCTTCAAGCCGCTCAGCCTAACGCTCGGATCTACTACGCGAACCCAAACGATGGTGCCGCAACCACCCGATCCGGCTGGACCGATCTGGCCCCTGGCTACAGCATTGGCCCCGGCGCTTCGTCGATTCCTTCAAACACCTTTGGCCCGGAAGTCTCCTTCGGCGGAGCCATCGCCTCGGCCGTGCCCACGGGCAACAAGGTCGCGATCATCAAAGTCTCCAAGGGCGGAACAAGCCTGCAATTCGACTGGAGCCCAACGGGCTTTATGTATCAGGCGCTCGTCACGGAAGTCGGCACCGCGCTGCAGGCACTTGCTGACAACGGCGACACCGCAACGGTCCGCGGTATGGTCTGGCATCAAGGCGAAAGCGATGTCAGCGACATCAACAACTACCAGGGCAACCTCGAAGAGTTGATCGCCAACGTTCGTGCGATCGTCAATGACGACGCCCTGCCTTTCGTCATCGGCGAACTTGCGGACACCAAGTCGCAAGCGTTCCGCACCATGCAGGCCAAGATCGCCACGGACAACGTCGGCGTTGGTTTCACCTCATCGGCAGGCCTCAACGTCATCGGCGGCGGTGACACGACTCACTTTGATACGGATGCACAGGTCATCTTCGGACAACGCTACGCCGAGACGATGGCGACGCTTGTGCCCGAGCCTAGCTCGCTGGGCCTCTTAGGCCTCGGCGCGTTCTGCTTACTGCGTAAGCGACGACGCTGAACCCCGCAGACCACGCGTTGCGTTTTGAAAGAAACACGACGCGATTCATCAGGCCCCTTTCTTTTTACATAGGAAAATCACACCATGCGCAAAAAAGGTTTTACCCTTATCGAACTGTTGGTGGTGATCTCGATCATCGCCCTGCTCATCGCGATCCTCTTGCCCGCACTGGGTGCCGCAAGACGCACCGCGCGACAGATGCAAAACAACACGCAGCTGCGCGGCATCCATCAGGGACTGTTTATCTTCGCCCAAGAGAACAAGACCTACTTCACCGGGCTCATCGGCAGTACCGATGGCAAGGATATTTATAGCTCTGCGCAATTCGCAGCGAAGTACCCAAGACTCGGCACCGCGCCGATCAACTCGGCCACCTCGCGCGGTCGAATGGGTGTTCTAGTCGTCTATGACTACATGACGCCTGCCTATTGCATCAGCCCAGCAGAGACAAACACAGATGTTGTCGAATGGAAAGAAGGCACCGACTGGACGGCAGCCAACAACTCGTATGCACTTCTGTTCATTGGTGGCAATAACTCTAACCAGCGTGAAGCGGATCTTCGGCAAGAGTGGCGCGATTCCGCGTCGTCCGAAGTCGTGATCGGATCCGACCGCAACACCGCCACCGCAGCTGCTCCTGAAAGTGTTCACACCAAAGTCGGCTCGGCCGAGTGGAAGGGCGGGATCGTATGGAACGACGGCCACACCGAGTTCGAGCAGTCGCACATCGTTGACAAGACCGTGATCGGCGGCCAGAACAATCTCGAAGACAACATCTTCAGCCGAGCGGAGATTACAGGCACCGAAGTGACCGGCAAGAACACGGTCATGAAAAATGAAAACCCGTAAGGAACGCATTGGGGCAAAAAGGCCCAGGCATTCTGTGCTTTCCCCAGATGCTCCGAGGCTTAACAACCCCGCGATTCGCTTCACGGCAAAATGATTTTCTCCTATGGGCCGCACATTTCGCAAGAGATGTGTGGCCTTTTTCTTTGCCCACAGCGTGGTACGCGAAGCGCGTTGGCCGTGGTCAATCTGTCGCAAAATGTGCCCTAAGGGGCATTTAAGCGGGCCCGCGGTCACATTTTATAAAAACAGTGCAAAAGTAGCATCCAAAGTGGCTAGTAAAAGTAGCTGTCACTTCACATGTCACGATCTAGCACCACGCTCGCGATGTCTCAAACGAATCACAACCTGCCCGAACGCGACTTCGCCAAGCTACTGGTCCAGCACCAGCCCAAGCTCACGATGTACTTCCGCACGTTTGTGTTTCGGCGGTCGGATATCGAAGACCTCACGCAAGAGGCGGCGGCGAAGGCCTGGGAGCAGCTCGGGACCTACGACCCGACGCGTCCGTTTGAGCCCTGGTTGTTGACGATCGCGAAGTTTGAGCTGCTCAGCTATCTGCGTGATCACAAGCGGAGCCGACTTGTTTTTAGTGAGGCCTTGGTCGATCAGCTTTCGGACACGCTCGCGGAGATGCAGGGCAAGCAGGAACTGCCCGCGCTCGATGCGCTGGAGCAGTGCCTAAGCCGTGTGCCCAACGACGACCGCGAGCTACTTCGCCAGCGCTTTGAGCTAGACAAGACCGGCCAAGCCATCGCCGAGGCGTTGCAACTCTCCGGCGCCACAGTGAGCCGACGGCTGCAGCGCATCTATAGCCAATTGCTTCTTTGCGTCCGCCAGGCCATGCGAGAGGGGGCGTCGCAATGAGTCGTCCCGACCCGCAACCCAGC
>JBGCDC010000292.1:0-2206 GCA_045105055.1 Phycisphaeraceae bacterium
TGATCGTACTTGGGCTGCTTTGGCATGCGTTGGCACCGAAGATGTTTGGTCGCCCGACGCTGCCTAACGAAGTCTGTATCGCTTGCGGGTATGATCTGCGGGCGTCGAAAGAGCAGTGTCCAGAGTGTGGACAAGCGATCCCCGACGAAGCACTGACGTAGCCGCCGCGTTCACCACGCGGGCGGACGAATCGTGAGAAACGTTTGCCCCGTGCTCGTCCGCCCGGGCGTGGCCCGGCGGCTGCGACACACTACGAACGACATCAACGATTGTTTTTACCCGAAAGTTTTTATATGCAACCCCAAGCCCTCATCTTTGACCTCGATGGCACCCTCGCCGACACGATGCCCGTGCATTACCTCGCGTGGTTGACGGCGCTCGAAACCACTGGCCTGACCTTCACCGAAGAGAAGTTCTACTCCTGTGGCGGGATGGCCACGGTCAAGATCGTCGAACTACTGTGCAAAGAGCAAGGCGTCGAAGCCGATGCGCCCGCGATCGCCAAAGCGAAATATGAGGCCTTCTTTCCGCACATCACGTCGGTCAAACGCATCGACCCGATCGTACAAATCGCGATCGATAACCACGGCAAGCTGCCCATGGCCGTCGCGACCGGCGGACGACAACTCACCGCAGAAAAAACGATCGCGCAGATCGACGTGGGTCACTTGTTTAGTCAGCTCGTCTCGGCCGACGACGTCGCGCACCACAAACCACACCCCGAAACGTTCCTGCGTGCGGCCGAGTTGCTGGGTGTCGACCCGACGAAGTGTGTCGCTTACGAAGACGCCGACCCGGGCATCGTGTCGGCCAAAGAAGCGGGCATGCAGGTGGTGGATGTTCGCGAGCTGTTGGCGAAGATCTGATGCAGCCGTCGCGTCACACGCGGGCGGACGAATGGTGACAAACGTTTGGCTGGAGCTGTCCGCCCGGGCGTGGCCCGGCGGCTAGGACTCTTCCAACCCAAACGTCTTCGCCGCCTGGTTGATGTATTGCAGCGGGGGCGATTCGCCAGTGATTGCTTGCGCGATCTTTGCGGCGTGGATGTGGCAGTTTTCGATGAAAAGCTTGAAGCGTTGCTGCGTGCCCGCGGCGGCGGTGCCTGCGATGTAGAGGTTCTCGATACTTGTTTGCATCGTGGCGTTGTCGATTTTCGGGGCGTGGTTTTCGCCTACGAGTTCTACGCCGAGCATTTCGAAGAGGGTTTTGTCTTGTAGGTAGCCGGTGAGGAGCAGGACGTGGTCGGCTTGGATGCTGGTCGTGCCGTTGAGCTCGAGGTGGGTGTCGGTGATCTTCGTGGGCGTGGTGTTGGGGTGGTAGTTGATCTCGCCGGCCTTGATCAGGGCTTTGAGTTCGGGGAGCAGCCAGTACTTGATGCCGTTGTCGTCGAGGCTGTCGCCGCGGTAGCTGAGTGTGACGTTCGCGCCGGCGCGGTGGCAGCGGAGCGCGGCTTCGGCAGCGGAGTTGCGTCCGCCGACGATGAGGAGTTTGCGATTGAAATAGTCGTGGGGCTCGTCGAAGTAGTGGCTGACGTGGGGCAGGTCCTCACCGGGGATGTCGAGTTGGCGGGGCAGGTGCATGTCGCCGATGGCTAGGATGAGTTTGTCGCAGGTCAAGGCACGCTTATTTGTTTTCACGGCGAAGGTTTCATCGTGGTTGCGCGCGACTTGTCGGACGGGTTCGTGCGTTGCGATGGGTAGATCGAACTGTTGCACGACAGAGCGGAGGTAGGCGAGGTATTGCTCGCGGGTGGCTTTGGTTTGGTCGGGTGTGTTGAGCGGGACGCCGGCGATGGCGATGCGTTCGGGCGAGGAGAAGAAGCTCGCCTGCTTGGGGTACCAGGTGATGGTTTGCCCGATCGCGCCGGCTTCGAGGTGCAGGACATCGACACCCAATTGCTTGAGCACGACGTGCAGTTCAAGGCCGATCGGCCCGGCGCCGACGATGATCACGCGGTGATGCGACATGCATTAATTGTAGTTCGGGTATCGCCGCCGAGGGTGCGGGGGAGGTACGAATGAAATAAGCCACGGATTAACACGGGTATTCACGGATCGAAATCATCCGTGCCTAGCAGTGTGCATCCGTGGCTATTTGGATCGGCCTTGATGAGCCTTAGCGCTGTGGCGACATCTTGCGGACTTTGTCGTTGACTTCGAAGCCGCGTTGGAAGGAGAGCAGCAGCTTGTGGACGTTGTTGATGGTC